>NZ_KV791289.1:0-1571 GCF_001807865.1 Stenotrophomonas sp. HMSC10F06
TGCCGGGCGCGGCGGCCGCCGTGGCGACGCTGGCCGGGGCACGCTGCACCGACGGCGCCGGCGCCGCCTGCTGGCGCAGCTGGTCCGCCATCCGGCGGACTTCGGCCTGCGCGCTGTCGGTCAGGCGCGCGTTGCGCATGATGGTGTCGGCCATGTCGTTCTGGCCGCGCAGCAGCGCCCAGACCGCCAGGTTGGCGTTGGCCTTGGCACTGCCGGGCGATAGTTCGGCGGCCTTGGCCAGCGGCTCCTGCGCGCGGGTCCAATCGCCGGCGCGCAACCGGGCGAAGCCCAGATCGCCGAGGTAGCCGGTGTTCAACGGCTGCAACTGCACGGCCTTCGCCAATGCCTGCTCGGCGCGTGCCGCGTCGCCGTCGCGGGCGGCGATCAGTCCGAGTCCGTGCCACGCCGCGGCCGCCTGCGGGCCGCTGGTCAGGCTGCCGTACATGGCCAGTGCCGCCTCGCGCTGGCCGGTTTCGCGCAGTGCATCGGCATTCAACAGGCGCAGTTGGGGACTGTCGCCATAGCGTTGGCGATACGCCTCCACGTGCGCCAGCGAGGCGTAGTACGCGCCCTGCTGCTGCATCTTGGAGATCAGCTCGAGGTAAAGCTGTTTGTCGTCCTGCGGGGCCACCTCGGGCGAGGCCAGTGCCATCGGATCCTGTCGGTAACCGTTGCGCACGTTCGAACAGGCCGCGCAGAGGGCAGTCGCGGCGAGCAGCAGGCAAAGGCGGGAAAGCGCGGCGTGGTGCATGGCGTTCAATCCAGTTTGGTCAGGGCGGAGGCGAGGGCGATGATGGCCGGGCCGGCCAGCACCAGCATCAGCGCCGGCAACAACGTCAACATCATCACCACGGTCATCTTTACCGAGAGCTTGCCGACCTTCTCCTTGAGGGTGGAACGGCGCTGTTCGCGCAGGCGGATGCTGAACTGGCGCAGCGGCTCCTGCACCGCTCCGCCATGCGCGTGGACCTGCAGGATCAGCTGCACCAGGCTGCGCAGGTCTTCGTCGTCGAACGACTCGCCCAGCCGGCGCAGCGACTGCTCGCGGCTGCGCCCGTGCATGTAGGCGATGTTGGCCTGGTGGATCTCGCGGCCGAGGACCGGGATCGCGTTGCGCAGTTTGTCGCCCAGGGTCTGCAGGCTCTGGTCCATGCTGAAGCCGACGCCCTGCAGCAGGCGCAGCAGGTCGATCAGCAGCGGCAATTCCGCCGAGACCTGCTTGCGCAGGCGCATCGCCCACGCACGCAGGGCGAACTTCGGCAACAGGATGCCGAAGGCCAGCGCGCCGAAGATCACCATCGCGCGGCTGAAGCCGGTGCTGTGGTTGAAGGCCAGCACCAGGACCAGCGTGGCCACGGCGATCAGCAGCCGAAGGGCAAGGAAGATCGCGGTGCCGGCGTTGGTGTTCCAGCCGGCCTGGTCGAGCAGCAACCGGTCTTCCGGTGCCAGCAGGGCGGCTTCGATGCGGCCGCCATTGAAACGCTGGCCGAGCGCGGCGACCGCAGCGAGCCAGCGCTGGCGCAGGCTGACCGGCGGCTGCTGGGCCGGGGCAGGGGCGCCGGCGGCATCGC
>NZ_KV791290.1:0-20377 GCF_001807865.1 Stenotrophomonas sp. HMSC10F06
GTCACGGCGGCGATCACGGCATCGGCGGCGCTGCGCGGGCGCGGCACCGGCGGTGGGGCCACGTCCTTGCGGGCCGCTTCCAGCGCACGCTGCACGGCGCTTTCGTCATAGTTGGCCGCCGCCACGATTTCGACACCTTCCTCGATCCGGCGGTTGGACAGGATCACTGCGTCCGGTCCGTGTTCCTTGCGCACCAGGTTCATGGCCGAGCGCATATCGGAGGCGACGAAGCGTTTGATTTTCATGCTGTGGTACCGGGACTGGGGCGGCGGAGTCGTGGAAGGGAAACGCTGGTTGTCGGTGGTCTGCACGGTCAGGGAGTCCCTTTATTTCCTGCTGCGGTGAAATCGAATGAGGTGTCTGTTTTCTGTCGCGGTACCGTCGGCCGTCCGGCTCAACTGATCGTGCCGACCAGCTTCAACCGTTTGTCCTCGGGCACCTCGCTGTAGGCGAGTACGGACAGCGAGGGGACGCTGTGGCGTACCAGCCGTGCCAGCGCCGCACGTACCGGGCCAGGCACCAGCACGACCGCGGGCTCGTTCTTCGCTTCCTGCTTGCCGACACATTCGGCCAGGCTTTGATGCAGTCGCTCGGCGAGTCCGGGTTCCAGCGCGGCGCCGTTGCCCTGCGTGGACTCCTGCAAGACCCGTTCCAGTTGCGGGTTGAGGGTGAACACCGGCAGCTCCGGCGACATCCCGGCGATCTCCTGCACGATGAAACGGCCCAGCGCGTTGCGCACGGCAGCGGTGAGCACGGCCGGGTCCTGGCTGGTCGGCGCGCTTTCCACCAGCGATTCGACGATCTTGCGCAGCTGGCGGATCGGGATGCGCTCGATCAGCAGGTTCTGCAATACCCGCACCACGGCCGACAGCGGCAGCGACTTGGGCGTCAGATCTTCGACGAGCTTGGGAGCGCTCTTGGCCAGGTTGGCCAGCAGCTGCTGCACTTCCTCGTGGCCGAGCAGCTCCGGGGCGTGCTCCCGAATCAGGTGCGACAGATGGGTGGCGACCACGGTGGCCGGGTCGACCACGGTGTAGCCCATCGATTCGGCATTGGCGCGCTGGTGCGGCTGGATCCAGGTGGCATCCAGGCCGAAGGCGGGGTCCTTGCCGGCAATGCCTTCCAGCGTGCCCAGCGCACTGCCCGGGTCCAGCGCGAGTTCGCGGTCGGGATGGATCTCCGCGGTGGCCACCGGCACCCCGTGGATCAGCAGGCGATACGCGGTCGCCGGCAGTTCCAGGTTGTCGCGGATATGCACCGAGGGAATCAGGAAGCCGATGTCGTGGGTGAGCTTGCGGCGCACGCCCTTGATCCGTGCCATCAGCTCGCCGCCCTGGTTCTTGTCCACCAACGGGATCAACCGGTAGCCGACTTCCAGGCCGAGCGGATCGACCGGGCGCAGTTCGTCCCAAGTCAGCTCGGCGGTGGGCGCGGGCGCTGCACCGGGCAGGCCGAGGGTATCGGGGCGGTTGGCGGCCGGGGAATCAGCCGCCGCGGCCTGGGCGGTGCTCTTCTTCCACGCCTTCCAGGCGATGAAGCCCAGGATCGCGGCCAGCGTCAAGAAGGCGACGTTGGGCATGCCCGGGACCAGGCCGACGACTGCAAGGATCGCTGCGGCGATGGTCAGTGCGCGGTACTGGCCGAATACCTGGCCCATCATGGCCTGGGCCATGTCCTGCGAGCGCGAGGCGCGGGTGACCAGCATGGCCACCGCCGAGGACACCAGCAGGGCCGGCAGCTGGGCCACCAGGCCGTCACCGATGGAGAGCAGGGTGTAGGTCGCGGCGGCATCGCCGAAGGGCATGCCATGCTGCAGCACGCCGACCGCCAGGCCGCCGACCAGGTTGATGAACAGGATCAGGATGCCAGCGATCGCGTCGCCGCGGATGAACTTGCTGGCACCGTCCATTGCGCCGTAGAAGTCAGCTTCCTCACGGACCTCCTCGCGGCGGGCCTTGGCCTCTTCACGCGTCAGCAAACCGGCGTTGAGATCGGCGTCGATCGCCATCTGCTTGCCCGGCATGGCATCGAGGATGAAGCGTGCGGTCACTTCGGACACGCGGCCGGCGCCCTTGGTGATCACCACGAAGTTGATGATGGTCAGGATCGCGAACACCACGATGCCGACCGCGTAGTTGCCGCCGATGACGAACTCGCCGAACGAGGCGATCACCTTGCCGGCGGCCTCGTGGCCGTTCTGGCCGTGCAGCAGGATCACGCGGGTGGAGGCCACGTTCAGCGCCAGCCGCAGCATGGTGGTGATCAGCAGCACGATCGGGAAGATGGTGAAGTCCAGTGGGCGCTTCACATAGACCACAGCCAGCAGCACCATCAGCGAGATGGCGATGTTGAAGGTGAACAGCGCATCCAGCACGGGCGGTGCCAGCGGCACCACCACCATCGCCAGCAGGGCCAGCACGATCAGCGGGGCACCCAGCCCGTGGCGGATCATGTCCAGCGCGCGGCGCGCGTTCATGCCGGCCGGCTGCGCGCTCATGGGCGGCCTCCCTTGCCGAATTCATCGATGTCGATGCTGGGCGCTGCCGGCATCGGGCCGGTCTGCCAGTCGCGCAGCTGGTAGACATAGGAGAGCACCTGGGCCACGGCCGAATACAGTCTCACGGGAATTTCCTTTCCAAGTTGACCTTCCCGATACAAGGCGCGTGCCAAAGGCGGGGCGGAGACGATGGCGACCTTGTTGCCGTCGGCCACCTCACGGATGCGCAGGGCGGTTTCATCCACGCCCAGGGCCACCACGGTGGGCGCCCCCATCTTTCCGCCTTCATACTTCAGGGCGACCGCGTAATGGGTGGGATTGACCACCACGACATCGGCGGTGGGCACCGCTTCCATCATCCGGCGGTTGGACATCTGCTGCTGCAGCTGGCGGATGCGGCCCTTGACCTCCGGGCTGCCCTCGCTCTCCTTCATTTCCCGGCGCAGCTCTTCACGGGTCATCTTCAATTTGCGCATCCAGTTCCAGCGCTGGTACGGGGCATCGATGGCGGCCAGCAGCATCATTGCGCCGCCGGTGGCGAGCATGAGCTTCAGGGTGAAGCCCAGGCCGTGGATCATCGCGGCCTCCAGTGGCTGGTTGAGCAGGTCGCGCAGCGGGCGGATGCCGTGCCACACCACCAGCCCGGCGGCGGTGCCGACAAAGGCGATGCGCAGCAGGGACTTGGTGAACTCGGCAATCGCTTCCGGGCCATACAGGCGCTTCATGCCGGCCATCGGGCTGAGCCGCTTGAAATCGGGCATCAGCGATTTGTTCGACCAGCGCAGCCCGCCCATCGCCACCGGCGACAGGAAGCAGGCCAGCAGACAGATCACGAGCAGCGGCCACATGGCCACCAGCAAGCGCAGCATCAATTCGCCGAAGTGCCCGAACAACGCCTGGGGATGCAGGCGCAGCCCCGGCTCGGGGCTCAGCGCGACCTGCATCCAGGTCTTGGCGTTGCGGGCGATGGTGCCGGAGAAGGCCATCAGCGCCAGCACACCGGCACCGAACACAGCCGCCGTCGCCAGCTCACGCGAACGCGGGATGTTGCCCTGTTCCCGGGCATCGCGCAGGCGTTTTTCGGTAGGTTGCTCGGTCTTTTCGCCGGCTTGTTCGTTCTCGGACATGGGCTGCACGACACGGGGGATTACCCGGGGTCGTGCAAGAACCGTTCCGTGACGTCAGGCCGGGCCGCTGCGCGCGTGCGACACCTGCACCTGTCCGGACGGCGTCGCGGTAGCGATGGCCTCCTTCAAGGGCACCTCACCCACGCCCAGGGCCCGTTCGACCACCAGTTCGGTGCCTTGACCGTGCAACAGCGCCTGCAGCCGTCCGAACTCGCCGCACCACAGGGTTTCGATGTCGCGGTCGCGACTGCGGTCGCGGTCGGCCGCCAGCGCCACGGCCCGAACCTGCAGACGCCCACCGTCGGCCTGGCCGCCCACTTCAACGCCATAGCCGGGGGTGGCGGCTTTCTTGAGCACCACCGCGCCACTGTCCTGCCAAGCGGTGGCCATGCCTTCGCGCACCTCATAGCCGAGACTTGCCAGACCGTCGAGTACGGCCTGGCGCCGGGAAACTGCCGCCAGCGCCTGCTGGTGGCTGGCCAGGGCGCTGTCGCACTGCTGGGTCAGCGCGGACAGCAGCGGCAGCGCGGTGTCGGTACTGCACGCGCCCACCTGGACCAGCAACGGCGCATGGTCAACCGGGTCCAGTGCCGCCAGGCTGCTGGCCACATCCTGCAGCCGCTCCAGCTGCACGCGGCGCTGGGCGAACGCGGCCGAGGCGGCGGCCAGTTCCAGAACCAGGCTGTCCAGCAGCAGGTTGCGGCGCTGCGGAGCGGTTTCCTGCTCGGCGTTGTGCAGCGCCTCCAGGTAGGGCGCGGCGACTGCCGCGCTTTGCAGTACCTGCAGTTCGGCGATGTAGCGGTCCACGCGCAGCAGGCGCGCCTCGCGTCCGGGGTCGGCGGGCTGCCCGGCGGCCCAGTCGGCCAGCGTGGGGGTGGGCGCCGAGGTCTGCAATGCGGCCGCCAACGCGCGCTGGCCGTCGCTCAGTGTTGCCTGCTCCTCCGGGGGCGAAAGGAGGGCGAAGGCACGGGCCAGCACCGCCTCTGCGTCAGCGCCGGGGTGACCGTCGGCCAGTGCCCGTAGCGCCTGCAGCAGGCCCGCGTCTGCATCGACGGGTCGATCCTGCAGCGTTTTGAGCACGGCCGCCGCGTTGTCGCGCTGCCGCCGCTGCTGCTGGCGGCCTGCCGCGGCGCGGTCTACGGCGCGCCCCTCGCGGTCGCGGGTGTCGGCCTGCAGGAAGGCGATTTCGGCCTCGATCAGTCGCGCATACCGCGTGTTGTCGCTGTCTGCCAGCAGTGCCTGCAGCGCCTGGCGGCGTGCCATGACGGCGGCCACGGCAGAGGCGTCACGCTCGCCGACCCGCTCGCACTGGGCCTGCCAGCGCGCAACCGCCTGGTCCAGCCGGTGCAGCATCGCCTCGCGCAGGGCCAGTAGTTCTTCGGCAGTCACGATACGGACGACTTTGGGACCACTCATGGCAGGGTTTCCGGTTGCGCGGGGACAGGCGGGGGCGGCACCGGGGCGGGGCCCATGGCCGCCTCGATGGCAACGCGCAGGCGCGCCCGTTCGGCCTCGCCGTCGTGGTACCAGGCATGCGAGGACACCCGGTGGATGCCGCCGATGGCGCGACGCAGGACCGAGGGTCGCCAGATTTCCCGGGCGCGGGCATGCGCCAGCAGCGGGTGGCTGGGCGCGTCGCACTCGATGCCGATGGCGAAGTTGCCGGTGTCGGGGTGTTCGATGGCGAAGTCCAGCCCGAATGCATCGCCTTCGCTGGCGGCGGCCGCATTCCATCCCAGCGACTGCAGGTAGGCACCGACGATCTGCGTGAAGCCGTCGGCGGGCGCCGCGTGGGTGCGGTTGGCCACGCTGCGGTCGGTCTGCAGGCGATCCAACAGCCGTGCGCTGCCGTCGAACTCGCCGGCACACAGGGCCCGGGCGTACTCCAGGTAACCCTGCAGGTAGTCGCGCGGGCTGGCCGGGGCACGCTGGGTGTTGAACAGGTCGGAGATGTCGGCGATCGGCATCGAGGTGATCATCACCACCCGTTGCCGGGCGCGGGTGACGGCCACGTTGAGGCGGCGCTCGCCGCCGGTCTGGCCGAGCACGCCGAAGTTGCGCCGGAAGGTGCCCTGCGCGTTGCGGCCGAAGGTCGAGGAAAACACGATGATGTCGCGCTCGTCGCCCTGCACGTTTTCCACGTTCTTGACGAAGACCGCCATGTCCTCGCCGTCTTCGCTGCGCTCGCGTTCCTCGGCGAACGCCGCGCGGAAGGCGGCATCCTGCCCGGCGCGCTGCTCCAGGTGTTCCTCGATCAACTCGGCCTGCTTGCGGTTGAAGGTGACCACGCCCACCGAGGGGCGCATGGCATAGGGCTGTTGCCACACCTGGGCCAGGTACTCCACTACCCGCGCCGCCTCGGCAGGGTTGCTCTGGTGCTGGTACACGCCGTCGACCTGGATCAGCTCCAGGGGCTTGATCCGCGCGATGCTGCTGCGCGGATGGCGTACCGGCACGTTGAGGCGGTTGCCGTAGAAGGCCGCATTGGAGAAGCCGATCAGTTCGCGGTACGCCGAGCGGTAGTGGATCTGCAGCGTGGTGCTGGGCAGGGCATTGCGGGCCAGCTGCAGCAGGTCCGGGCAATCCTTGATTTCGCGCCGGTTCCAGGTTTCCTCGAAGGCGTCGCGCTGCTCGGCATCGACCTCGGCATCGGGCTCGTCGCCATCGAAGACCTCTGCTTCATCGCTTTCCACCCGGCTGGAGAAGAAGGCGGTGGGCGGCATCTGCTTCTCATCACCGCTGACGACCGTGACCCGGCCACGGAACAGCGTGGGCAGGGCGAACTCGACCGGCATCTGCGAGGCCTCGTCGTAGATCACCGTGTCGAACAGCCCCGCCTGCAGTGGCAGCACGCGGCTGGCCACGTCCGGGTTCATCAGCCAGACCGGGCGCAGGTGCATCAGGCCCAGTTCGCTGCCCAGCTCGATGAACTCGCGCAGGCGGCGCGAACGGCGCCCGGTCAGCCGGGTGACGTCTTCCCACTGCTTGCGGTTGCCCAACTGCTCCAGGTCGATGTGGGTGCCCAGCATCTGGCGGTTGAGCCGGCGCATCTGCTGGTCGGCCGCGGCCAGGCTGGCGACCTTGGCCTGGGTTTCATCCTGGCCGAACTGCAGCGCCGGGTTCGCCTGCTCCATGCGGTGCTTCCAGCCCAGCCGTGCTTCGCGATGCAACAGGCGGCGCACGGCCGGCTCCAGCGCGTCGGTGGCAAGAGTATCCAGCTGCGGTTGCAGCTGGCGCAGCAGTGCCAGCAGTTCGAGGTCTGCGCTTGACAGCTGCCCGGCGCGACCGCGGAAGGCCTGGTAGGCAGCCAGATGGGGCAGGGAATCGTGCAGGTGCTGCAGCGCCTGGGCGTTGCTCTGGTTGTGGGCGATAGCGGTGGCCAATGCGTCGGCCAGCGCCTGCTCCAGCCAGTCGGCCAGCAGTGCGAGCTGCTGCGCGCTGGCATGGCGGGCGGCATGCCGGGCGAGCGAGGCATCCAGGTCCTGCAGCAGTGCGTCCAGGTGCGCGCGGTCGCCCGCCAGGGCTGCGTCGTCGGCCTGCTGGGGGCGCGGCGACTGCGCCAGCGCCTGCGCCAGTGCCTGTACATCCAACAATTGGCGCGCGCTGGCGCGTGCCATCGGGCCCAGCGCGATGCCGGTCTGTTGGCCAACCGGGTCCAGCGCCAGCTGCTGGTGCAGGCCGGCCAGTTCGGTGCGCAGCGGGCGCAGGCGCGCTTCCAGCGTCGCGGCGGCCAGCAGTGCTGCGATGCCCGCTTCCCCCATCGCATGGGACTGCGCCTGCAGGACGCGGTTCACCCGTCGCCGGCGCAGCAGGTGCAGCGGGTTGATGCGCGCCAGCAGGCCGCGCGCGCCCAGCACGCGCGCCGCGTCGCGCTGCAGCTGCGCAAGCGTGCGCTCGTCGATGCCGGTGAGGGCCGGCGACAGCGTGCTGGAGAACGCGTCAAGGTCGAGCGCCGCCACGGCCTTCTCGATCTGCTGCAGCCGGTCCAGCGCGATGTCGCCGTGACTTGGCTGGCCCGCGCGCGCGGTGCGGAACAGCGGCAGCCAGCGTGCCAGTCGGCTCCGTTGTGCGTCATCCAGGCCGAGCAGGGTCGCCACATGCGCCGACTTCCACGCCTGGTGCGGCGCGGGATCGTCCAGCTCGAACGTGGCCGGGTGCGCCAGCAGGATCGCCTGCCGGTGCTGTTCGGCCGCAGTGAACGTCTGCAGGGCGGCAACGAATGCGGCGAGGGTGTCCGCGTCGGCCGCGAAGGGGCGCAGCTGCGCCAGCGGGCTGCCCTCGTAACGGGCCGGCAGCCACAACCGGATCAAGGGCGCGCAGGCTTCTTCGCGCTGCACCAGGGTGGGCAGGTCCAGTGCCAGCAGGCGCTGGCGCAGGGCGGGCAGGACCAGCGCGGGCGTACCGGCGTCCAGCGCGATCAGTTCGCCGAGCAGGCGCCGGTAGCTCAGCCCGGTGGCGTCGTCGATCTGGTGCAGGCTGTGCTGGTGGCGATCCAGTTCGCCTTCCAGTGCCTCGATCCGCGCGGCCACCTGCTGGCGCTGCTGCTGCCAGGCCGTTTGCGTGGCGCCGGCGGTAAACAGGGCGTCGAGCTGCTCGCGGATGCTGCGGATGACCGGTTCGCGGTCGCGGTTGACGTCGTTGAGCATGACCACGCGCTGGCCCAGCCCTTCAGCGACCAGGCGCTTGTGCACCACTTCCAACGCCGCATGCTTCTGGCAGACGATCAGCAGGCTGCGTTGCCGTCCGATCGCGTCGGCCACCATGTTGACGATGGTCTGGCTCTTGCCGGTGCCAGGCGGGCCTTCGATCAACAAGCCCGGTCCCTGCCGTGCCTGCAGCACCGCCGCTTCCTGCGAGGGATCGCTGGCCACGGTGAAGTAGCGCTGCAGCTCCGGCGTGGCAGGCGGGGCAGTGCCGTCGGTGTCGGTCGGCGGTGCCAGCCGCAACGCGGTTTCAAGGCCGGTGCCGGACGGCGACAGAACCTTGAGCTGGCGCAGGTCTTCGCCGATGGCCTGGCCCATGAACGTGACATGGAAAAGCACCGCGGCGCAGTCCAGTTCGTCCTGGTAGGGCGCCACGTCCACGCTGCTCGAGGGCAGGCCGACCAGGCTGCGCGAGCGGATCGTGGCCAGCATCCCGAAGGCATCCATCACATCGGCGGCCCGGATCGCCGAGCGTCCCAGCAGTTCGTCGGCGGTGCTGCGCCAGCGCTTGCAGGTCTCGGCACCCAGCACGCTTTCAAGCGCAGGGTTGAGCCGTACTTCCTCGCGTTCGCCATCGAAGGCCAGCCCGACCTGGCCGCGCGTGCCCGGCTCCAGCAGCAGCGTGGCCGGCCACAGCAGCAGCGGAATGATGCGGGTGCGCGAGGTGCCGCGCGGATCGCGGCTGAGCAGGAACGGAAAACCCAGATACAGCCCATCGATGCCGGTGTCGCGCTTGTACAGCGCGCTCTGCCGTGCCAGGGCCATCAGGCGGGGTTCCAGCAGCGGGTTGCGCTGGAACGATTCGGGGTCCAGCTGCACGGCGCGCGCGTTGCGCTGCAACAGGTGATCGAGCAGCGCGGCGGCGGGTCGCCGGGCGCTATCCACGTCGTGCATGTCCACGCGTGCGGTGGTCTTGCCGATACTCATGCGCACCAGCGGGCCACGCATCACCGCGGTGACCACTTTCTTTTCGAAGAAGTCCAGGATCTGCGAGACGTACTGCTGCTTCTGCGGCTGCAGCCAGCGGCTGGCGGGCACGGCCAGCACCACCAGGGCGCGCGCCAGCGGCATGCGCCGTTCCAGCCGGAACTGCTCGGCCCAGCCATCCACCACGGGCAGGCCGGAGCGGGCGAAGCCCAGGATGCGCGCGTCCACGCTGCGATACAGCTCGGTACGCGGGTGCTGTAGCAGGGCCGCGGCTGCGTCGCGGTCGAAGGCGTCGAGACCGGCGCTGGCGGCGAGTGTTGCCGCCTCGGCAAGGATGGCCTCGGCACTGCGGAACTGGCCGATTTCCGCGCTCAGCAACACGATCAGGTCTTCTTCGGCCACCACCCGGCGCTCGGCCAGCGACAGCAGCCCGGGATGCGCGGTGTCAGGCAGCAGGCGCTGGCGTTCCTGCCATTGCGAGGCCAGCTTGGCCCGCGAGGTGGACAGCAGGTAGACGCGCAGGGATTCCTCGACCAGGGCGATGTGCTGGTGCAGCGCGCGCTGGCGTACGCTTTCCTCGCGCCGCTTGAGCCTGCACAGCCAGTTGTCGGTCTGCAGGTGTTCCAGCAGGTCCGGCACCGAACCGCTGATCAGCCGGTAGCCCTCCAACGGGTGCTCAAGCAACCAGCCGGGTGTGACGATGTCGCCCCGATGGATCAACGGCATTTCCGGGTTGAGCACCTTCAACGCCAGCATCAGCCGGAAATCGTCCTCGATGCCTTCGTGTCGGGCAATCTGGCGCAGCCCGGCGACACGGGTGGCAGGCAGGCCGACCTGCTCGGCCCAGGTGACGATCGCCCCGCGCAGCAGGTGGTCCAGGGCCTGGTCCCAGCCGTCGGCTTGGGCGGCGGCCAGCGCGAACACGGCGGGGCGATGATAGCGGCGCGTGCCCAGCGGCAGGCTGGCGCCATCGCCCTCATCGTGCGCGTGCTGCGCCGCCGGCGGCGCCGGCACGGCGATGCCGGCCAGCCAGTCGGCCACCTGCGGCCATTGCCAGCGCTGGTGGCGGTCGCGGGCCAGCAGCCCGCGCAGCAGCAGCGCCAGCTCCGGGTCCAGCGTTTCCGGAATCGGGACACCATTGGCCAGCACGTGGATCAGGAACGCATTGGGATGGATGCCCTCGAAGCAGGCGCCGTCGGTGAGCTGTTCGAGCAGGATCATCCCCAGGCTCCACCAGTCCGACGCGGCAGCCACGCCACCGGCGATCGCCTCGGGCGCCATGTAGCGGCTGATCTCCAGGGGCGAGACGATGTCCAGGTCGAACTCGGACAACCGGGCCGAACCGAATCCGCTGATCACCAGGTCCAGTGGCGCGCGCGCCCGCACCAGCAGGCTGGCCGGGCGCAGGTCGCGGTGGCGCAGCCCGGCTTCGTTGAACGCATGCAGCGCCTGGCCCAGTTCGCCGACGATATGCCGGACCGCATCGCGGTCGCCGATCACGCTGCCCAGTTCGGCCAGGGTGCCACCGGTGAGCATTTCCACCACTTCGAACGCGCGGTCATCCCAGCGCCCGGTGGCGATGACCTCCGGCACGTGCGCGCGTGGCAGGCGGCGGATCACATCGTAGATGGCCGGGTCGGGTTCGGCACCGGGGCGGTACAGGGTCAGCACGGCCTGCACCGCCGTGACGGTGTGTTCGGCCTGGTAGCGGTCACGCACGCCGTCGGTGCTGCTGATCTGGCGCAGCAGCCGCCAGCCATCGATGACCGTTTCGCTGCTGTCGGCCACCGGGGGCGGCAGGTCCGCCGCCGCCGTCCCATCGGTCGCGCTGGCGCCGCAGTGCAGGCACATCAGGTCGCCGGGGGTCATCGGGTGGCCGTTGTCGCAGACCACCTCCGCGGCAACGGCGCCGACCGTCGATGCCTGCACCGCTGCCTGGGTGACCACGCTCTGCGGCCGCCAGCCATCGGGATGGATCGGCTCGCCGGCCAGATCCCAGCCGCACGCGTGCGCATCAACATAGCCTTCGCAGAACATCTCGGCCAGCGCGCGTTCGGTGTGGCAATTGGGGCAAAAACGAATCATGGACTTACTCGACTGGACGACGCGATGAAGTGTGTGCGCTGGTCTGTACCTGGTGGCCCTGAGCGCGCAGCAGCTCGCGCAGGCGCAGCAGGTCGCCGCGGCGGGGGATGCCGGCCATCCAGACGGTGCCGGTGGCATCGAACATCAGGTCAAGCGCCTTGTCGGCCGGCGTGCTGGCCCGCTCCAGGCCCGCCAGGCGCGACCGACCCAGCGCGGTGAGCAGGGTGAGGCGCTGGTTGTCGCTACCCCGCAGCGCCAGCGACTGGTCCGCCTGTTCGAGGTAGGGGTCGCTGATCACCGCATCGATCAGGTCGCGCGCCTGGTCCAGCATGGGCTGCAGCGTTTCCAACGGGTTGCCGCTGTACACCAGGATGTCCGCGGCGGTGCGTTGGCGCAGTCCCACCAGCATCTGCAGCAGGGCGTCGAACTGGTCGAACGGCTCGCCGCCGGAAATGGTGATGCCGTCGGCCTGGTCCAGCCACGGGGCCACCTGCTCGAGCAGGGAGGCCACGTCGACGACGGTGCGCCCCGGCCCCCAGGTGTCGGCTGAAATGCATCCGCTGCAGCGGATGCTGCAGCCCTGGAACCAGATGCCCAGGCGTTGCCCCGGCCCCAGCGTGGTCACCGGGAAATGCACGCGTGACAGCTGCAGTGGACGGTTCAACCGCGTTCCAGGTTGAGCACGTTGGCATCCACCGCAACGATGGTGAACTGCTGGCCGGGCTGCGCGTCCTGGTCGAACAGGGCACGCGCCAGCGGGTTGAGCAGGTGGGCCTCGAGCTGGTTGCGGATGCCGCGCCCGCCGTTGGAGAGGTCCTTCAGGCATAGCGCGCGCAGCGCGTGGCGGGCCGACGCGGCCAGGGTCACGCGCAGGTGCTGGGCCTGCAGGTCGGCCAGGGTCGCGTCGACCATCTGGTCGAAGATCTGCACCGCGACCTCCTCGCGGATGAAATCGAACACGATGATGTTCTCGCCGATCCGGTTGAGGATCTCCGGCCGGTTCAGGACCAGCTTGAAGTGCCGGTCGATTTCGTCGTGCACCTTGCTCTGCACCTGCTCGAAGGGCTCGCCGGGCAACACGTTGGCCACGCGCTCGCCATGCTCGCCCTGACGGTAGATGCCCAGATTGGAGGTGAACACGATCAGCGCCTCGGAGAAGTACACGCGGTCGCCACGCCCGGACGTGAGCACGCCGTCATCGAGGATCTGCAGGAACTTGTCCAGGATGCGCGGATGGGCCTTCTCGATCTCATCGAACAGGACCACGCTGAACGGCTTCTCGCGGATGGCGTTGGTCAGTTCGCCGCCTACGTCGTAGCCCACGTAGCCGGGCGGGGCGCCGATCAGCCGCTGGTCGGCATGCTCGGCGCTGAACTCGGACATGTCGAACCGGATGTAGGCGCTTTCGTCACCAAACAGCAGGCTGGTGACGGTCTTGGCCAGCTCGGTCTTGCCCACGCCGGTCGGGCCGGCCAGGAACGCCACGCCGCGCGGCCGGTTGCCCTTGCGGCTCGCACCCACACCGGTCATGGCGCGCTTGACGATGTCCAGCATGTGGGTCACCGCATGGTGCTGGCCCTTGACCCGTTGATGGACGAACGCATCGCCCATGCGGATGCGCTGCCGGTCAATGCGCAGCCAGGGGTCTTCGGTGACCCCGACCTTGTAGCGGCGCACGGCGTCGCCGATCTGGTCCACCGCCACCCCTTCGACCCGGGCCAGCTGCGCGATGGCACTGAGGTCCAGCAACAGCAGCCCCTCGGTGCTCTGCACAAATGCGTCCACCGCCTGCGCGGTGGCCTCGGCGCTGGCGTCCGGCGCACCGGCCAGACCCTTGAGCAGCGCCGGGGCCAGTGCGCGCCGGGTGAGCTGGTCCGGCTTGGCCACCGGAATGTGGCGGATGCGCGGGTTGCCGACCAGCAGCCAGTCGGGCAGGTCACCTTCCTTCTCCACTACCCAGAGCACCGTGTTGAAGAACGGCTTGCGCTGCACGCCACCCGGTCGGCTGCGTGCCTGGTGGGAGAGCACCAGGGCCTGGGTGAACAGCTGGTGTTCGGCGGCGCTGAGGGCGTCGCTGCGCACTGCCAGGCGCGAGGCGAAATCGATGATCACTGCCACCGGCTCGCCTTGGCGCACGACCAGCCGCTGGAGCGTGGCACTGAGCAGGTCGATACCGGCGGGCGCGGCGCCATCCACCGGGGTCAGCCCCAGCGATTGCAGCAGGGCGACGCCGCTGGCGGGATCGGTGCCGGGGCGTTCCAGGGCGCGGAGGCCGGCCAACGGATCCCAGCCCAGCACCTGCGCATAGCCCTGGTCGAGCAGGGTGTTGCACAGGGTCTGATTGAAGCTCTGCGCGGTGACCGTGCCCGGTGCCACTTCGGCGGCCTGCAGGTCGCGGATGTTCCCGGAAAGCACGAACTGGCTCTTCAAGGGAAGGAAACGAACAAGATCGCGCTGCCAGCGCGGACCTTCAAACACATTCTTCCCTGACATCCTGCTGCCTGCTGTTCCCATGGTAGGGGGCAGGGTATTGCGCGCAGCCGCCAATTTCCAGCGCGTGCGGCTAGCCTGTTGCCGCGCCTGGCCGTGCCTGCGCCTTCCATCCGGCGGCGATCTCCACCCGCGGGCGCGGGTGGTCATGCAGCTGCATGAACCGCTCCGGGTCCTCCGGGCGCCCCAGCAGGTAACCCTGCAGGTAGTCGCAGCCCAACCGTTCCAGGTAGGCGCGCTGCCCGGCGGTCTCGACGCCTTCGGCCACGATGTCCATGTCCAGCGCGTGTCCCAGCGCCACGATCGCCGAGACGATCACCACGTCTTCGGAGCTGTTCTCCAGGTCGCGTACGAAGGCGTGGTCGATCTTGATCTCGGTTGCCGGCAGGCGCTTGAGGTAGAGCAGGCTGGAGTAGCCGGTACCGAAATCGTCGATGGAGATGCCCACGCCCAGCGCCGCCATCGCCAGCAGCAGCGTCAGGCTCGCCTCGGTGTCGCGCATGACCGTGTTTTCCGTAATTTCCAGGATCAGCCGGCGTGGTTCGATCCGGTGGGTCTGCAGCGCCTCGCGCACTTCCCGCAGCAGGTTGGGCGAGGCAAACTGGATCGGGGAGAGGTTCACCGAGACCGTCCAGCCGTCATGCCCTGCGTCGTGCCACACACGCAGCTGGCGGCAGGCTTCGTCCAGCGCCCACCGGCCGATCTCGTTGATCACGCCGCTGCGCTCGGCCAGGCGGATGAAGCGGTCTGGTGGTATCAGCCCCTGCTGGGGATGGCGCCAGCGGATCAGGGCTTCAGCGCCACTGACCGACTGCCCGGCCACGCGGGTCTTGGGTTGATAGTGCAGCAACAGCTGCTCGGTGCCGATCGCGCGGCGCAGGTCGGCCAACAGCTGGAACTGCTGTTCGGCGCTGTCGTTCATCCACTCGGCGAACAGCACGTAGGCATTGCGCCCGGCCTCCTTGGCCTGGTACATCGCGGCATCGGCGAAGGCCATCAGCTGCCGCTCGCTGGCGGCGTGGTCCGGACAGATCGCGATGCCGACGCTGGCCGTCACCTGCAGGTCGTGGCGGGGCAGCAACGGCTCGCGGCCGACGGTCTGGATGATGCGGCTGGCCAGTGTCGCCACGTCTTCGTCGTTCTCGATCGGCACCACCAGCACGAATTCATCGCCGCCCAGCCGCGCCAGCATGTCCGCCGGGCGCAGCAGCTTGCGGGTGCGGTCCGCCACGGCGACCAGCAGGGCGTCGCCGGTCTGGTGGCCGTAGGCATCGTTGACCTGCTTGAAGCCGTCCAGGTCCATGAACATCACCGCAAACCGGCTGCCGCGCTGTTCCGCTTCGGCCAGGGATTGCTCGATCCGCTGCTGCAGCAGGCGACGATTCGGCAGGCGGGTGAGCGGGTCGTGCAGGGCCGCCTGGGTCAGCTCGGCATAGGCATCGTCAAGCGAACTGCTCAGGTCGGTGTTGCGCAGACGCAGCAGCTGGGCCTCCATGCGCTGGTCCAGCCAGGACACGATCAGCACTACCGCCAGGATCGCGATGGTCAGGGCCAGCACCACCAGTGCCAGCCACTGCGCCTGCAGGCCCTCCCCGCCGGCGGCACTGCAGATGCTGCCCGCGGGGAAGCGGGCGGCGGCCATCCCGGTGTAGTGCATGCCCACGATCGCCGTGCCCAGCACCAGTGCCGGCGCGGCACGGTCGCGCAGGCGGCGATGGCTGCTGCGCAGGCGGAAGGCGATGAACAGCGCGGTCCAGGAGGCGACCACGGCGATCAGCAACGACAGGGCCACCCAGCCGGGGTGGTAGTCGATGCCGGGCTGCATGTGCAGCGCGGCCATGCCGAGGTAGTGCATCGCGGCGATGCCGCTGCCCATGAGCAGTGCGCCAAGGGCGAGGCGCGCGTGCGGCAGAGTCGGTTGCGAGACCAGCCACAGCGCGAAGATGGACGAGGCCATCGCAGCCAGCAGCGAAACCGTGGTCAGGCCGAGCGCATAGCCGAGTGGGATGGGCAGGCGGAAGGCCAGCATCCCGATGAAATGCATCGACCAGATGCCCAGCCCCATCGCGCAGCCGCCGCCGATCAGCCACAACCAGGTGGTACGGCGCGTGGCCGCGGTGGTGACGCGGCTGGCCATGTCCAGCGCAGTGAACGAGGCCAGCACGGCAACCAGGAATGACACGACCACCAACCACGGGGTGTAACTGCCGATCAGCATGGATGACGCTCTCCTTGGTCAACGCCTGAGCGATACGACAGAACGCGCCGCCATCAGCGCAGAGCGCGGGTGAAGATTTCGTCGTCAGCCAAGACTAACGCCACGCACCGGGGGGATCGCAAGTGGCAGGCGTGCAGGGCGATACGGTGGCTACGCGGTTGTCCCGCACGTGTCCCGGGTCAGCGGCTGACGCTGTCGGCGGCATCGAACGCCGCGTCGAACAGGCGTTGCACGGGCGGGCCCATCTCACCGGCCAGCACGGTCAGCAGGAACAGCCCCAACAGCAGCGCGACCGGCAGGCCGAGCTGGATCGGGTTCAACGCGGGCGCCGCACGGGCCAGTACGCCGAAGGCCAGGTTGATCGCCAGCATCGCTACGGTCAGCGGCAGCGCCAGCGTGAGCGCGCCGCGGAACACCTGCAGCAGGAACGTCGGCGCGATGCTCAGGAATGCCTGGGGGTCGGGCAGCGAGGTGCCGATCGGCAGGGCCTTGTAGCTGTCCATCAGCAATGAGATCAGCGCCAGGTGGCCATTGGCGGTGAAGAAGAGCAGGCCGAACAGCAGATAGAACCATTGCCCGATCACGCCGGAGCTGCCGCCACGCAGCGGGTCGCTCATCTGCGCGAAGGCCAGGCCGGTCCCCTGCGCGACCAGCTCGCCGGCCATCGCACCGGCCTCGAACACCAGCCGCAGCACGAAGCCGATCGACACGCCGATCGCCAGTTCGCGCGCAATGGTCAGCACCGTGGCCGCATCGAAGCCGGTCCATTCCGGTACTGGCGGCAGCATCGGCGACAGCGCGATGGCCAGCGCGCCGGCCAGCAGCACGCGTATCCGGGACGGCACCGCGCGGGTGCCGATCAACGGCATGGCCATCAACATCGCGCCGATGCGCAGCATCGTCCACAGGATCGTGCCGATCATGCCGAAGGCCTGCAGGCCGTCGGCGGCCATCTGGGTCGCGGAATCCACGGCGGCTGGCCTCAGCCGATCAGGTGCGGGATGCGCTGGAACAGCAGCGTGGTGTATTCGACCAGATGGCCGATCAGCAGGCTGCCCAGCGCAAACAGCACCACGGTCAGTGCCGCCGCCTTGGCGACGAAGGCGATGGTCGGCTCGTTGAGCTGGGTCGCGGCCTGGACCACGCCGACCACCACGCCGACGATCAGCACGGTGAGCAGCAGCGGGCCGGCGACCCACAGCACGGTGATCAGGCCACCACGGAGTTCGGTCAGGGCAAGTTCGGGCGTCATGTCGGTCTCGGGTCCGTATCGATCAGCAGGGCAGGGCGGTCAGACCGCATTGAAACTGGCGGCCAGGGTGCCCACCACCAGGACCCAGCCATCCACCAGCACGAACAACAGGATCTTGAACGGAGCGGAGACCAGCATCGGCGAGAGCATCATCATGCCCATCGACATCAACACGCTGGCCACGACCAGATCGATGATCACGAACGGAATGAAGATCAGGAAGCCGATCTCGAAGGCGGTCTTCAGTTCGCTGGTGACGAACGAGGCGACCAGGATCGGGAACGGAATGGCATCCGGGCTGGAGTAGGTGCCGTGCCCGGCCATGCCCGCGAAGGTCATCAGATCGGTCTCGCGGATCTGCGCCAGCATGAAGGCGCGTAGCGGCTGGGTGGTCAGCGTCCAGGCGGTCTGGAAGTCGATCTCGCCGTTGAGGTACGGCGCCATGCCGCTGCCCCACGCCTTCTGCCACACCGGCAGCATCACCATCGCGGTGAGGAACAACGCCAGGCCGAGCAGCACCTGGTTGGATGGGGTCTGGCCGGTGCCCAGCGCCTGGCGCAGCAGGCCGAGCACGATGATGATGCGGGTGAAGGCGGTCAGCACCAGCAGCATCGACGGGATCAGGGTGATCGCCGTCATCAGCAGCAGGGTCTGCAGCGGCAGGCTCACCGGCTGGCCGCCGATCTTGCCGACATTCACGTCCGGCAGCGCCGGTACGCCCGGCGCAGCCCAGGCCAGGGCGGGCAGCGCGCACAGCAGGGCGGTCAGCAACAGCGGCAGGTAACGGGTCCAGGAGGTACGGGGGCCACGCATGTTCAGGGTTCCTTGCGCAGCCGCTGTTGCAGCAACTGGGCGAAATTCGGGAGCTGTTTGAAATCGGGAAGGCGCGCCGGCGCCGGCGGCGGCAGGGGGGCGGGAAGCTGATGCAGCGTATTGATGCCGCCGGCCGTGACGCCCAGCAGCAGCTGGGTGCCATTGACCTCGACCACCACCACGCGCTCCTTGGCGCCGACAGTGAGGCTGGCGACCACGCGCAGCCCCTCGGCCGGGCGGAAGCCGCTGCCGGGCATGCGCTTGAGCAGCCAGCCCAGGCCGACGATCAGTGCCAGCACGCCCAGCAACGCCAGCACCGCACCGAACATGCCCGGTGCGGCGGCGGCATGCTGGCCGACCTTGACGGTCGAGGCGCCGGCCGCGATCAGCAGCCCGGCACTCAACGCAGTCTCCGGATCCGTTCGCTCGGGCTGACCACGTCGGTTAGGCGCACGCCGAAGCGATCGTTGATCACCACCACCTCGCCATGGGCGATCAGGGTGCCGTTGACGAACACGTCCAGCGATTCGCCAGCGCCGCGTTCCAGTTCCACCACCGAGCCCTGGTTGAGCTGCAGCAGGTTGCGGATCGGCAGGCGCGCGCGGCCGACTTCCAGCGACAGGGTCACCGGTACATCCAGGATCACATCCAGGTTGAGCTCGTCGCCGACGGTGGCGTCGTCCGACTGCAGCTGGGTGAACTGTGCCGGTGCCGGCTCGTTGGATTCGATATCGTTCATTGCGGGTCTTCCTGCAGTACGGGAACGCGTGGGCGGATGCCCGGGGGATGGGTGGCGGTGATCTTCACCGCGTTGAAACCATTGGCGACGCCGAACTCACCGGTGAACACCGGCACGTTTTCCACGCACAGCGGCACCTGCTTGGGCAGCTCGATCGGCAGCACGTCACCGATCTTCAACCGGGTCAGGTCGCGCAGGCTCATGCGCTTGGTAGCGAGCACGCTGGAGAGCGTGACTTCGGCGATGTTGAGCTGCTCGCGCAGCATCACGCCCCAGCTGGCGTCGCGGTCGTTGCGGTCGCTCTGGATACCGGCGTCGAGCAGCTCGCGGATCGGCTCGAGCATCGAGTAGGGAAGGGTGACGTGGATATCGCCGCCACCGCCATCGAGCTCGACATGCAGGCGGCAGACCACCACGTACTCGCGCGGCGTCACGATGTTGGCAAAGTGCGGGTTGATCTCGGAATTGATGTATTCCAGCTCCACGTCCATCACCGGCGCCCAGGCTTCCTGGAGGTCGGCGAAGGTCTGCTTGAGCAGCAGGTGGATCACGCGCATCTCGGTGGCGGTGAACTCGCGGCCTTCGATGCGGGTCGGGTAGCGGCCGTCGCCGCCGAAGAAGTTGTCCACGATCGCGAACACCAGCGTCGGCTCGAACACGATCAGCCCGGTGCCGCGCAGCGGCTTGAAGCGGATCAGGTTGAGGTTGGTCGGCACGTACAGCGAGTGCATGTAGTCATTGAACTTGATCAGCTCGATGCCGCGCACGGACAGTTCGGCCGAACGGCGGATCAGGTTGAACAGACCGATGCGCCACAGGCGCGCGAAACGCTCGTTGACCATTTCCAGGGTCGGCATGCGGCCGCGGATGATGCGGTCCTGGCTGGCGAAATCGTACGAACGCGCCTCGCCGGGCGTGGGCGCGTCGATGTCGGTCTCGACCGCACCGGAATCCACGCCGTGCAGCAGGGCATCGATCTCGTCCTGGGAAAGCAGGTCATTCATGGTCGCCCTTACTGGGTCACGAAACTGGTGAACAGCAATTCGTCGGCACCGGGCTTGCCGGTCTCGGCCTTGAGCAGCTTCTGCACTTCGGCCAGGGAACTGGCCTGCAAGCGCTCTTTGCCGGCGCGGTCGGCGATGTCGCTCGGCTCGACCTGCGAGAACAGCATCAGCAGCTTGGCGCGGATGGCCGGGGCGTGAAGCTTGATCGCTTCCATCGCGGCCGGGTCACGGCTCATCAGCTGCACTTCAACCTGCAGGTAGCGCGGGCCGTCGAAGCTGCTGTTGAGGTTGACGACGAACGGCGGCTCCAGGCCGAAGTACTGCGCCGGGGCAGGCACTGCGGATTTGCTGGCAGCCGGCTTGGTGGCCTTGTCGTCGTGCTTGGGCTGGGTGAAGTACCAGACTCCGCCACCGGCGGCGCCAGCGGCGAGCACCGCGGCCAGGGCGGTGACCAGGAGCGGACTGCGCGGCTTGGCGGCCTTGTCCTTCTCGGCGGATTTCTTGGTTTTATCGGCGGCTGCG
>NZ_KV791291.1:0-4670 GCF_001807865.1 Stenotrophomonas sp. HMSC10F06
TCGGCGGGCGCGGCCAAGGAGATCAAGGGCCTGATCGACGAATCGGTCGGCAAGGTCGCCGAAGGCTCGCAGCTGGTCAACCAGGCCGGCGCGACCATGGGCGAGATCGTCGCCTCGGTGCAGCGCGTGACCGACATCATGGCCGAGATTTCCGCGGCTTCGCAGGAACAGTCGGCCGGCATCGAGCAGGTCAACCAGACCGTCGTGCAGATGGATGAGACCACCCAGCAGAACGCCGCGCTGGTGGAAGAAGCCACCGCCGCTGCCCGCGCCATGGAAGAACAGGCCGGTCACCTGACCGACGCTGTCGCACTGTTCAAGCTGGACAGCCACGGGCACGCGGCACCGGCCACCGTGGTCCATGCACCGGCCGCGCCACGAGCCGTCCCAGCGGCCAAGCCGCGCAGCGTCGTTGCCGCACCGCGACGGGTCAGCCCCCGCGAACCGGCCCTGGCCAACGACACCGAGTGGCAGGAGTTCTGATCGCGCCTGCCACGTGATCACGCGCCCTTCGACACCCCGCTCCGGCGGGGTGTCGTCGTTTCGGCAGGGCCGTCGCGCACCGCCGCGCTGCAAATTGCCCCTACATAAATGTGAACTACTGCCGATAAACGGACAGAGCCCCGGCATCTACGCCTGCCGGCACCCGCCCAACCCAGCAGATTCCATGTCCGAAGGCAGCCTCGACGCACACGACCGCCCCCATGGCATCCACGACGATGCCACGGATGACAGGTACCTGGTCCGCAACCCCCGCCAGATCCGGCAGTTGCTGCAGGCGCTGATCGACCAGCGTTCGTTGATCAACGCCCATCTCGGCGGCCGTGACCAGTCCTTCCCCACGGCCGTCCTGGAGCTGGACGAAGACGACGACTGGCTGCTGCTCGACGGCAGCCCGTCCGAGCCCTCCAATCGCGCCGCCGAGGACGCCGCCCACCTGCTCTGCTTCGCCCAGCTGGACCGGGTGATGGTCCGCTTTCGCCTGGACGGGCTGGAGCGCGTGCGCAACGAAGGCCATGTTGCCTTCCGCGTGCCGTTCCCGCAGGAACTGGTGCATCTGCAACGCCGCGAACTGTACCGGCTGGAAACGCCGATCACCGATTCCCCGCACCTGCAGTTCCCGGTCAACGAAGATCGCAGCGAAGCGCTCCAGCTGCGCGTGGTCGACATCAGCGGCGGTGGCCTGGCCGTCACGGTGCCGGTGGACTGCAACGTGTTCTCCCTGCAGAAACGCTACGCCGCCCGGCTCGACCTCCCCGACGGCAGCCCGCTGCACGTCTCGCTGATCGTCTGCAACCAGTTGGCGCTCAGACTGCCCAACGGGGCGGAGATGAAGCGGATCGGCATGCGCTTCGACGACCTCCCGCGCGGCGGCGACAGCGCGATCCAGCGCTACATCTTCCGTATCGACCGGCAGCGGAGTGCGCGGAAGAACGGGGAGAGTTGATCGCTGCTTCAACGGCATGGCGTCGCCGCATCCCTGCGGCTCATGGTCCCGACTGAAGGCAGGGTTTGGGTGGGTGGAAGCTAAAGTCGCCCCCGGGCAGGCCGATATCCAGCGTGACCCCCGGTTTTTCGACCGCTACGCCCGACCCAGGACCCCTCGATGAACGACAAGAACAGCAACGCCGCCAGCGACGGCGGCGAGTACCTCAGCTTCACCCTCGGCGCCGAGCACTACGGCGTGGACATCCTCAAAGTCCAGGAAATCCGCGGCTACGACTCCGTCACCCGCGTGCCCGATGCCCCGGATTACATCAAAGGCGTCATCAACCTGCGCGGCACCATCGTCCCCGTCATCGACCTGCGCCTCAAACTGCGCCTGGAAAATGCCACCTACGATGCCTTCACCGTGATGATCGTCCTCAACGTCGAAGACCGCGTCGTCGGCATCGTCGTGGACAGTGTCTCCGACGTCATCCCGCTCGCCGCCGACCAGATCCGCCCGACCCCCGAATTCGGCGCCGCCGTCGATACCCGCTTCATCTCCGGCATCGGCACCCAGGACGACCGCATGCTGATCCTGCTGGATATCGAAACCCTGCTCGACAGCGCCGACATGGGCCAGGCAGCGGTCATCGACGACGTCGCCGCCTGAGACATCCGTCACAGAAAAGCGGCAGTCACGCCGCTGCCGCCGTCTGCAACGGCCACCGTCGAAAAAATTGCTTCAGTTCCCCCCTGACCGGCCGATAGCTGGTTTCAGAACCCGGCTGCACTGGATCGCCCATGGCCGGGCCACCTTGCCCATATCCCCGGAGAATTTTCCCGATGAAGTCCCTGCTTGCCCTGTTCTCGGTCGCCGTGATCGCCTCTTCCGCCTCCACTGCATTCGCCCAGTCCGGTGAAATGATTCCGCCGGAACTGGCACCGCGCTCGGTCGGCAAGGACGGCATGGTCTGCGGCAAGGTCGAAAAGGCCCGCTACGCCGAAGGCTCCGAAGGCCAGCCGACCTTCCTGTACATGGGCGGCGCCTTCCCGCGCCACACCTTCTCGGCCCGCATCGCCGGCGCCAACCGCGACAAGTTCAGCTTCCCGCTGGAATCGCTGGAAGGCAAGACCGTCTGCGTGATCGGCAAGATCGCCCGCGATGCCTCGCGTGCTGAAATCGAAGTCAGCTCGCCGGCCGGCCTGAAGCTGGCCAACATCAAGTAACTGCCCGTTCGCCCTGCCGCGCCGGCCCTGGCCGGCGTGGTCGCTGCAACCGGCCCCGACGGCCGGACGCGTTTGCCACTGGAGACCGCACCTGCCATGCCGTGGATCAACAACCTCAAACTGATGCCCAAGTTGATGCTGACTTTCGGCGTCCTCCTGCTGGTGATGCTGCTGCAGGGCATCGTGGCCTATCGTGGCCTGCACTCACTCAACAACGTCACCACCGAACTGGCCGGCCCCCGGATGGACAGCATCCGCACCGCCGGTGAGCTGCGTGGCATGGTCGGCGAGTACCGCAACTCCGCCTACCAGGGCCTCATCCGCGCCAGCGATGACGTCAAGGCCGAAGCCAAGGCCCGCGCCGCGGAGCTTCGCACCCAGATCGACGCCTCGATCAAGAAATACCCCGCGCTGATCGACAATCCCCAGCAGAAGAAGCTGTTTGACACCTTCGCCAAGGATTGGACCGATTCGCTGGCGTCCTACGACGCCGTTACCGAAATGCTCGAGCTGGACCTGCCCGACGATGCCGTGGACACCTTCGTCGGCGAAACCCGCGCCAAGCATCGCAAGGCCTCGGCGGCGCTCGAAGCGCTGATTGCTGAAGACAACCGTCTCGCACGCGCCTCCCGCGAGGAAGCCGAATCCACCTACGCCGCCTCCGCCACGCTGACCGTCATCACCCTGCTGGGCGGCGCCGCCCTGGGCCTGGTGCTGGTGTATCTGTTTGCCCGTTCGCTGGTGGGCAGCATGCGCGGCGCGGTCTCGGTCGCCAACGATGTCGCCAGCGGCAAGCTGGACGGCCATATCGACGTCAGCCGCAAGGATGAAGTGGGCGATCTGCTGCAGGCCATGCAGCGCATGCAGCGCGATCTGCGCGAGCGCACCGAAACCGACCAGGCCATCGCCCGCGAGAACCTGCGCATCCGTACCGCGCTGGATTACAGCTCCACCGGCGTCTACCTGACCGATGCCCACCACACCATCGTCTACAGCAACCGCGCCCTGCAGCAGACCCTGAGCCAGTACGAAGCCGACATCCGCAAGGACCTGCCGGACTTCGACGCCGCCGCCTCGCTGATCGGCAAGTCGGCCGCCGCGCTGGAACATGGCAGCGAAATCGATCCCAAGACCTTGGCCCAACTGCAGCAGCATGGCGTCAGCCGCCGCCCGATGCAGTTCGGCCAGGCCCAGTTCGCCCAGGTGATCTCCTCCATCGCCAACGAGCAGGGCGAGACCGTCGGCCACGTCATCGAATGGCGCGACCGTACCCCTGAAGCCCTGGTGGAAGCCGAAGTTGCCCGCGTGATCGCCCAGGCAGCGGCCGGCGACCTCTCCGGCCGCATCGACAGCGTCGGCAAGGAAGGCTTCTTCCTGCAGCTGGCCCAGCAGCTCAACGGTCTGCTGGATGCCAACTCGGCCAGCATCGAACAGGTCTCCAACCTGCTCGCCTCGCTCTCGCAGGGCGACCTGACGGTGCGCATGCACGGCGACTTCCAGGGCGTGTTCGCCCGGATGCGCGACGATGCCAACGCCACCGCCGAACAGCTCAGCGGCATCGTCACCCGGATCAAGCACTCCAGCCAGCAGATCAACTCGGCCGCCAGCGAGATCGCCACCGGCAACAGCGACCTGTCGCGCCGCACCGAGCAGCAGGCCGCCAATCTGGAAGAAACCGCCGCATCGATGGAGGAGCTGACCTCTACCGTGCGCCAGAACGCCGAGCACGCCCGCCAGGCCAACCAGCTCGCCATCGGCGCACACAGCGTCGCCTCCCAGGGCGGTGATGTGGTCGGCCAGGTGGTGACCACCATGAGTGCGATCCAGACCTCGTCCAAGAAGATCGCCGAGATCATCTCGGTCATCGATGGCATCGCCTTCCAGACCAACATCCTGGCGCTGAATGCCGCGGTGGAAGCGGCACGTGCCGGCGAGCAGGGGCGTGGCTTTGCGGTCGTCGCCTCCGAGGTGCGCACCCTGGCCCAGCGCTCGGCCGGCGCGGCCAAGGAGATCAA
>NZ_KV791291.1:4690-6786 GCF_001807865.1 Stenotrophomonas sp. HMSC10F06
GCCAAGGAGATCAAGGGCCTGATCGACGACTCCGTCGGCAAGGTCAACGATGGCTCGGCGCTGGTACAGAAGGCCGGCGCCACCATGGGCGAAATCGTCGCCTCGGTGCAGCGCGTGACCGACATCATGGCCGAGATTTCCGCGGCTTCGCAGGAACAGTCGGCCGGCATCGAGCAGGTCAACCAGACCGTCGTGCAGATGGATGAGACCACCCAGCAGAACGCCGCGCTGGTGGAAGAAGCCACCGCCGCTGCCCGCGCCATGGAAGAACAGGCCGGTCACCTGACCGACGCGGTGTCCATCTTCAAGCTCGACGAGCAGGAGATCGCCCCGGCGCCGGTCGTGGCCGCACCGCCGCGCGCCGTGCGTGCACCGCTGGCGCAGGCCGCGGTACGTCGCCCGGCCTCGCGCCCGGTGGCCACCGAACTGGCCGACGGCGACTGGCAGGAGTTCTAAGCCCCGCCACGCACCACGCGGAAAGGCCCCGATGCATGCGCATCGGGGCCTTTTTTCTGCGCGTTCCACTGCGGCGCCGCCCGCAACCTGAATACGCTCAGTCGAGCGGACTCAATCGTGGCGACCTGCGGCCGATAACAGCATTGCCGCGACATGTCTGTCGATCAAAGACCCCTGCCCATGAATCTACTCAGCCGCTGGAACCAGTCCTTCTCCAACCTGTCCGTCAGGCGCAAGCTCAACCTGCTGACCGCACTCATCGCCGTCGGCGTGATAGCGCTGGCGATCATTGCTGCCCGCATGCAGTACCTGGACCTTGCCGAAACCCGCAAGGAAGCGCTGAAGACCCAGGTTGAACTCAGCTACGGCATCCTGGCGCACTACACCCGACTGGCCAGTTCCGGCGAGCTGACCGAAGAGGCTGCCAAGGCAGCGGCGTTGCAGGCGCTGGACGTGATGCGTGCCGACAATGACAGCGCGTACTACAACGTGCTCGGCACCGACTACACCCTGTTGATGCACCCCTTCGCGCGTGACCGCGTGGGCAAGGTGCAGAAGGACTACACCTCCAAGGACGGCGTGCCGATCTATCTGCAGCAGGTCGACATGGCCAGGACCGGGGGCGGCTACACGTATTACAAGACCACCAAGCCCGGCAATGACGCCCTGATCGAGAAGGTCACCTACGCCGGCATGTACGCCCCGTGGCAGTGGGTCATCACCAGCGGCGTGTACATGGATGACGTGCAGTCCGACGCATTGGCCTTCACGGCCGTGATGACCGCCAGTGGCGGCGCCGTGGTGTTGATCGTGCTGGGGCTGAGCTGGCTGATCGGCAATCGCATCACCCTGCCCCTGCGCCAGGCCACGCACGTGGCCGAAAGCATCGCCCGCGGCAAGCTGGACAGCCGCATCGGCGAGCAGGCGCACGACGAGCCCGGCCGCCTGCTGGAAAGCATGGCGCGCATGCAGGAACAGCTGCATGCGGTGATCAGCGGCCAGCGCGAGATGGCCCGCCGCCACGATGCCGGCAGCACCGGCTACCGCATGGACGAAACCGCCTTCCCCGGTGAGTACGGCCTGATGGTGCATGAAACCAATACCCTGGTCGGCGCACACGTGCAGACCATGGATGCGGTGCTGGCGGTGGTGCAGCGCTACGCGCAGGGCGACCTCAGCGCGGACATCGCGCGCTACCCCGGTGAGAAGGCCGCCATCACCGCCACCGTGGATGCGGTCAAGCAGAACCTGGGCAACATCAACGGCGAGATCCAGCGCCTGGCCGCGGCGGCCGCCGCCGGCGATTTCAGCCAGCGTGGCGACACCGCCCGCTTCGATCACGATTTCCGCCGGATGATCGGCCACCTCAACGCGATGATGCAGGTCAGCGATGACAACCTGGGCAAGCTCTCCCAGCTGCTCTCGGCGATCGCCGAGGGTGATCTGACCGCGCGCATGCACGGTGACTTCCAGGGCGTGTTCGCCACCATGCGCGACGATGCCAACGCCACCGTCGCGCAGCTGACCCAGATCGTCGGCCAGATCCAGGAGGCCGCCGGCAGCATCAACCTCGCCGCCGGCGAAATCGCCACCGGCAACAGCGATCTCTCGCGCCGTACCGAGCAGCAGGCCGCCAACCT
>NZ_KV791291.1:6806-82617 GCF_001807865.1 Stenotrophomonas sp. HMSC10F06
CTCACCTCCACCGTGCGCCAGAACGCCGAGCACGCGCGCCAGGCCAACCAGCTCGCGATCGGCGCACATACCGTCGCCACCCAGGGGGGCCATGTCGTCGGCGAAGTGGTCACCACCATGGCCGCGATCCAGACCTCCTCGAAGAAGATTGCCGAGATCATCTCGGTCATCGACGGCATCGCCTTCCAGACCAACATCCTGGCGCTGAACGCCGCGGTGGAGGCGGCACGTGCCGGGGAACAGGGACGTGGTTTTGCCGTGGTCGCCTCCGAAGTGCGCACCCTGGCCCAGCGCTCGGCGGGCGCGGCCAAGGAGATCAAGGGCCTGATCGACGAATCGGTCGGCAAGGTCGCCGAAGGCTCGCAGCTGGTCAACCAGGCCGGCGCGACCATGGGCGAGATCGTCGCCTCGGTGCAGCGCGTGACCGACATCATGGCCGAGATTTCGGCGGCCTCGCAGGAGCAGTCCGCCGGCATCGACCAGGTCAACCAGACCGTGGTGCAGATGGACGAGACCACCCAGCAGAACGCCGCCCTGGTGGAAGAAGCCACGGCTGCCGCCCGCGCGATGGAAGAACAGGCCACCCAGCTGGCCGATGCCGTGGCCATCTTCCGCCTGGACGACCAGGTCGCGCAGGCCGTCAGCGCGGTCACCGCCCGCGCGGTTGCCGGGATGCCGCCGGTGCGTCCCGCCAGCCGCCCAACGCCGGCGGCCCCGCGTGCCGCCACGCCGATGCGTCCCGCGCGCAGCACGCCGGCCGATGACGGCAACTGGCAAGCGTTCTGAGTGCCCGCGGCGATCACCCGGTCGCCGCATCCCCTTCCCCTGCGAGTCCGCCCGTGTCCACGCCCCCCGCCAACGCCGCTTCACCGAACGCTCGCGAATTCGAGTTCGCCGACCGCGACTTCCGCCGCGTCTGCGAACTGATCTACCAGCGGGTCGGCATTTCGCTGGCGCCGGCCAAGCGCGACATGGTCTACGGCCGGCTGTCGCGCCGGCTGCGGGCGCTGGGCATGCGCAGTTTCAGCGAGTACCTGGACCAGCTTGAAGCCCACGGCGGCGACGAATGGCAGGCGTTCACCAATGCGCTCACCACCAACCTGACCGCCTTCTTCCGCGAGCCGCACCACTTCGAGAAGCTGGCCGAGGAACTGCGCCTGCGCGCCGGCCAGGGCACGCTGCAGCTGTGGTCGTGCGCGGCCTCCACCGGTGAGGAGCCCTACTCGATGGCGATCACCGCCTGCGAGACCTTCGGCACGCTCAAGCCGCCGGTGCGCATCCTGGCCACCGACGTGGACACCCAGGTGCTGGCCACCGCCAGCCGTGGCGTCTACGCGATCGACCGCGTCGCCGGGCTGGATCCGGCGATCCGCAAGCGCTACTTCCAGCGCGGCACCGGTCCCAACGAAGGTCACTGCCGGGTCAACCCCGCGCTGCGCGACCTGATCGACTACCGCCCGCTCAACCTGCTCGCCACCCGTTACGACGTTGGCGGCCCGTTCGATGCCCTGTTCTGCCGCAACGTGATGATCTACTTCGACAAACCCACCCAGCGCGGCATCCTCTCGCGGCTCATCCAGCACATGGGCGATGACGGCCTGCTCTACACCGGTCACTCGGAGAACTACCTGCACGCCGCCGACCTGATCCAGCCCTGTGGCCGCACGCTGTACAAACGCGCGCCGGGAGCGCCGGCATGAGTCTGCCGATCCGCAACGACGAGGTGATGCGGTACTTCGACAGCCGCTTCCAGGTCACCGCAGCCAAGCTGCTGCCGACCCAGTACCTGGCCGTGGACGACGCCACCGCGTTGACCACCACCCTGGGCTCCTGCGTGGCCGCCTGCCTGCGCGACCCGGTGCTCAAGATCGGCGGGATGAACCACTTCCTGCTGCCCGAGGGCAACGTCGGTGATGGCGCGCCTGCACGCTACGGCAGCTATGCCATGGAACTGCTGATCAACGACCTGCTCAAGCGCGGCGCCCACCGCAAGCGCCTGGAGGCCAAAGTGTTCGGCGGTGCCAACGTGCTCAAGGGATTCACCAGCAATCCGGTCGGCACCCGCAACGCCGAGTTCGTCCGCCAGTACCTGCAGGCCGAGCACATCCCGATCATCGCCGAGGACCTGTGCGGCATCCACCCGCGCAAGGTGTGGTTCTTCGCCGATACCGGGCGCGTGGTGGTGCAGCGACTGCCGCACGCCCACGAAGCCGAAGTGGCCGCGACCGAATCGGCCGTGCGCGCCCGCCTGTCCAAAGCCCCCGTCACCGGTGGCGTGGAGCTGTTCGAATGAGCCACGGTGTGCCCTGCAAGGTCCTGATCGTCGACGACTCGGCGGTCGTGCGCCAGATGCTCAGCGAGATCCTCGCCAGCGATCCCGGTATCGAGGTGGTCGGCACCGCGGCCGATCCGCTGCTGGCGCGCGAGAAGATCAAGCGCCTGGCGCCGGATGTGATCACGCTGGACGTGGAAATGCCGCGCATGGACGGGCTGGCCTTCCTGGAAAACCTGATGCGCCTGCACCCCCTGCCGGTGGTGATGATTTCCTCGCTGACCGAGCGCGGTGCCGACACCACCCTGCAGGCGCTGGCGCTGGGCGCGGTGGACTTCGTCTCCAAGCCCAAGCTCGACGTCGCCCGCGGCCTGCAGGGCTACGCCGAGGAGATCATCGCCAAGGTCAAGATGGCCGCGCGCTCGCGCGTGCGGCCCCTGTCGCGGCCGAACCCGCCGCGCATCACGCTTGATGCCGTTGCGCCCGTGGCCGTGCCCCGCTCCATCCAGTTCCGCACCACCGACCGCCTGATCGCCATTGGTGCCTCGGCCGGGGGTACCGAAGCCCTGCGCGTGGTGCTGGAGGGCCTGCCGGCAGACGCCCCGGCGGTGGTGATGACCCAGCATCTGCCGGCGCAGTTCAGCACGCCCTTCGCCGAGCGCCTGGACCGCCATTCGGCGATGTCGGTGCGCGAGGCCAGTGACGGCGAAGCGGTGCTGCCCGGCCACGCCTACCTGCCCCCTGGTGGCAAGCACCTGCGCGTGATCCGCGACGGTGCCCGCTGGCGCTGCCGGATCGACGATGGCCCCCCGATCAACCGCCACAAGCCGGCGGTCGATGTGCTGTTCCGCTCGGTGGCCGAAAGTGCCGGGGCCAACGCCATCGGCGCCATCCTGACCGGCATGGGCGACGACGGCGCCCGCGGCCTGCTGGACCTGCGCAACGCCGGCGCCCCGACCCTGGTGCAGGACGAGGCCACCAGCGTGGTCTGGGGCATGCCCGGCAGCGCGGTGAGGATCGGCGCGGCCGAGGAAATGGTGCCGCTGGAGCGGATCGCCGAGCGCTTGATGGCGTTGGCGCGCAGCTGACTGCGGCGGACCGCCCGCTGGCCCTATGCCCAGTACAACCGCATCGGGTTGTCCACCAGCAGCTTGCGCTGCAGCTCGGCGGTCGGCGCGATCCGGGGAATGACATCCACCAGCGCGCCGTCATCGGGCATATGCGATTTCAGGTTCGGGTGCGGCCAGTCCGTGCCCCACAGCACGCGATCGGGGAAGCGCTCCACCAGATGCCGGGCGAACGGCACCACGTCGTCGTAGGTCGGCGGGCCGCTCCGTGACAGACGCTCCGGGCAGCTCACCTTGCTCCACACATTCGGGTGCTCGGCCATCAGCCGCACGAACTGCTGGAACGCCGGGCCATCCACGGGTTGGGTGACGTCCGGGCGCCCCATATGATCCACCACCACGGTGGTCGGCAACGAGGTGAAAAAGTCCCAGCGTTCGGCCAGGTCGGCCGCCTCGAAGTAGACAACCACGTGCCAGCCCAGCGGCGCGATGCGCTCGATGATCGCGCGGTAGTAGGCATCCGGCTTGGGGTCGACCAGCCGCTTGACGAAGTTGAAGCGAACCCCGCGCACGCCAGCTTCGTGCAGCGCTTGCAGCTCGGCATCGGTCACGCTGTCACGCACGGTCGCCACGCCACGGGCGCGGCCTTCCGCGCTGCGCAGGGCGTCGACCAGGGCGCTGTTGTCGGCGCCGTGGCAGGTGGCCTGGACGATCACGCTGCGCTCGAAACCCAGCCGGTCGCGCAGCGCGAACAACTGGTCCTTGCCTGCATCGCACGGGGTGTACTTGCGCTCGGGGGCATACGGAAACCGGTCGCCCGGGCCGAACACGTGGCAATGCGCATCCACCGCCCCGGGCGGCGGCACGAAACCGGGCACGCTCGGGTCCGGGCAGAAATCCAGCCAGTCAGCGTCTTTCACGAACGTCGTCATCTCACAGACCCCTTGCCTTCAGCTGTGCATCCAGGCGCGGGTAGACGCGCCGCGCGTTGCCTTCGCAAACCTTGTAACGGTCGCCTTCGGACAGGCCCAGCGCGTTCACGTAGCGCAGCGTGTCGTCGAAGAACTGCCCGGTCTCCGGATCAATGCCCCGCACCGCGCCCACCATTTCCGAGCCGAACAGGATGTTGTCGATGTCGATGACCTTGAACAGCAGATCGATGCCCGGCTGATGATAGACGCAGGTATCGAAGAACACGTTCTTCATGACGTGCTCGTTCAGCGGCGGCTTGCCCAGCATGTCGGCCAGCCCGCGGAAGCGCCCCCAGTGGTAGGGCACCGCGCCGCCGCCATGCGGGATGATGAAGCGCAGGTCGGGGAAGTCACGGAACAGGTCGCCCTGCAGGAACTGCATGAACGCCGTGGTATCGGCATTGAGGTAGTGCGCGCCGGTGGCATGGAAGTTGGCATTGCAGCTGCCCGAGACGTGCACCATCGCCGGCACGTCCAGTTCCACCATTTTCTCGAAGAACGGATACCAGGCGCGGTCGGTCAGCGGCAGGCCGGTCCAGTGTCCGCCGGACGGGTCGGGGTTGAGGTTGCAGCCGACGAAGCCCAGTTCGTTGACGCAGCGCTCCAGCTCGGCAATGGAGTGGGCGATCGGTACGCCAGGCGACTGCGGCAGCTGGCACACGCCGATGAAGGTTTCCGGATAGAGCGCCACCACGCGGGCGATCAGGTCGTTGCAGCGGCGGGTCCACTCGGCGCTGACCCGTTCATCGCCGATGTGGTGGGCCATCGTGCTGGCGCGGGGGGAAAAGATGGTCATGTCCGCACCGCGCTCGCGCAGCAGGCGCAGCTGGTTGCCCTCCACGCTCTGGCGCAGTTCCGCATCGCTGATGTCCGGATAGACCGGCACAGGCAGCGAGGGATCGTTGTAGTGCGCGATCTGCTGTTTGCGGAAGGCGTCGTGGCTGGCGGGGGCGGTCGTGTAGTGACCGTGGCAGTCGATGATCATGCAAGGGCCTCGTGGCGGAGGAATCACCAGCCGAACAGCTGGGCGAAGTGGATGTCCACGCGCAGCCCGACGATCAGCGCATCGGGGATGTCGGTGGTGCGGGTCGGCGCGTAGATGGGGTCGGGGTTGATGACGTACTGCAGGTTGGGCATCACGCGGATCCCCTTGTGCACGGCCCAGCCATAGCTGAGTTCGGCGATGATTTCGTCCGCATGAGGAGCCCCGCTACCGCCGTTTCGGGTGCGCCGGTCGCGCAGGAAGTCGATCTGTTCATCGCTGAAATGGGTGTTGGAGACGAACATCGCCAGCGTGTCCTGCTCGCGGCCGGCGAAGGTACCGGTCTTGACGAAGCCGGCCGAGAAGAAGGTATCGATCGGTGCTTCGTTGCCCGTGTTCACGTATGCCCGTGCGAACAGTGCGAGGTTGCGCTTGCCTTCGCCACGCCAGACGGTCTGGTCGGCCATCGCATACCCGCCCGCCCGCGCACCGTCCTGCACGGCGGTCGGTCTGCCGGTCAGCGCCGCGGAGTTGCCGTCGGCGTCGTAGTAGGAGCTCTTGCCCCCATCGCTGTTGCGGTACATGCCCAGCCGGTAGGTCCGTGGCAGGCGGTCATTGGCGAAGCTGGTCTGGTAACCCACTTCATAGGCGGTGATGGTGCCGGTGCCCTCGCCCACCGAAAAGTCCAGGCCGTTCTTGCCAGCCTTGTTCAACTCGTTGTTGTCGTCGAACGCGCCAGCCTGCGCATACCAGCGCTCGTTCACGTCGTAGCGCACGATCCCGGCCCAGGACGCGTTCGGGTAGGCGGTGATGCCCAGGTCGGTGATCGCCCCATACGGGGTCAGGCACATCGCGTTGCTCATGAACACGCAGTTGAGCGCGGAGCTGTTGAAGTAGCTGTTCACCGGGGCGCGCCCGGCGATGATGCTCAGGCCGTTGTCGAAGCGGTGGCGCAGGGTCAGGCGGGTCAGGCGCCCGCCGGCCACCGGCCGCCAGGTCTGCTGGGCACTGATCGAATTGCCGATCTTCTCGCGTGCCAGGTTGCGGCCGGCGAACCAGGCCCACTGCGCGTCGACCTCGGTGTTGTGGATACCCCACAGCGTGTCCAGATCCAGCTTGGACTGGGCCATCACCCAGTACGAGCCTTCGGTGCCCTGCTCGACACCGCCGACCGGATTGGAGGCGACGTTGCCGACCAGGTCCAGCGTGAGATCGACGCCATCAGGCAGACCGCCCTGGGTTGCAGAGGACGCGGCGAACGCCGGCGCCGCCAGGCTGGCAGCCACCAGCAGTGAAAGAGTGTTGCGGGAGAAACGGGACACAAGCGCCTCCTGTGCGCGGCCGGAGCCGCGCAACGGATGGATGTCGGGAGGCCGCGGCAGCGCCGCGGCGGGAGGATCAGACCGTGGCGGCGGTCAGCACGCGGCGGCGCAGGCGGCGGGTGCCGATCTGCTCGGCCAGCACCTTCTCATCCAGCTTGCCTTCCCACTTGGCGATGACCAGCACCGCGATCGCATTGCCGATCAGGTTCACGAAGGTCAGCCCCTCGGCCAGGATCCGGTGGATGCCCAGGATCAACGCGATGCTCGCCACCGGAATGGTGCCGGTCGTGCCCAGCGTCGCCGCGAGCACCACGAATGCCGCACCGGCCACGCCAGCCGCCCCTTTGGAGGTCAGCAGCAGCACCGCGATCAGGCCCAGCTGGTGCCACACGGTCAGTTCGGTGTTGGTCGCCTGGGCCAGGAACAGCGCCACGGTGGTCAGGTACAGGCAGGTGCCATCCAGGTTGAACGAGTAACCGGCGGGGATCACGAAACCGACCACGCCTTCCTCGCAGCCCAGCTTCTTCATCTTCTCGATCAGGCGCGGCAGCACCGTTTCGGTGGAGGTGGTCGCCGCGACGATCACGATCTCATCGCGCAGATAGCCCAGCAGCCGCCACAGGCTGGCGCCGGTCCACCAGCACACGCTGCCCAGCACCAGCACGGTGAACAGCCCGCAGACCACGAAGAACTCGATGATCAGCTCGCCTAGCGACAGCAGCGAACCCGCGCCGAACTGGCCGACAGTGAAGGCGATCGCACCAAATGCACCGATCGGGGCGAAGTACATGATGTAGCCGATGATCTTGAACAGCGCGCTCGAGGTCGACTCGATCACCTTCATCACCGGCGCGCCGCGCTCGCCGATCGAGGCCAGCGCCACGCCGAACAGCACCGCCACGAACAGCACCTGCAGCACATGCGCTTCGGTGAAGGCGCTGACCAGCGTATTGGGGATGATCGCCATGATGTAGGACACGATCGACTGGTCGTGCGCACTGTGCACGTAGCCCTGGATGCTGGCCATGTCGATCGTGGCCGGGTCGATGTTCATGCCGGCGCCGGGCTTCCAGACATCGACCACGACCAGGCCCACGATCAGCGCCAGGATGGTGATGACTTCGAAGTAGATCAGCGACTTCAAGGCCAGGCGGCCCACGCTGCGCATGTCGCGCATGCCGGCGATGCCATGCACCACCGTGACGAAGATGATCGGACCGATCATCATCCGGATCAGCTTGATGAAGGCGTCGCCGAAGGGTTTCATCGCCGAGCCGATGTCTGGCTGCAGCCACCCCAACAACACACCGATCAGCGTACCGGCCAGCACCTGGAACCAGAGCTGGCCAACAATGCCGAAGCGGCTCGGCCGCTTCTCTACAACGGTCATATCAACCCTCCCAGGTCACAAGAATAAGGACGTCGTACGTATTCAGTCGAACAGCACGCCGTCGAAGAGCTTCCGCGCAGTGCGCAGTACGGCGGCGCGGGACACCTGCCCGGCCGTATCCAGATCAAGCACGGCCGCGGTGCTGCCGCTGGGATGTTCGATCTCCAGCGTCTGGTGCAGGCCGCCGGGCAGCACCGCCAGGGCGTGCGCGGGTGAGTCCGGCAGCAGGCAGGCGGTGGCGACCGTCACTGCGCCGAGCACGCCGATGGAGGAGTGGCAGCGGTGCGGAATGAAGGAACGGACGCTGATCGCCCCGCCCGCGCGCGGCGCGGCCACCAGCATGATCTTGGGCACCGACTGGGCACGGACGTCGCCGAGCCGCATCAGCGGGCCGGCCTGCAGGCGGATGGCCTCCAACCGTGCCTTGAGCGCCTCGTCCGCATCCAGCGTGGCGCGGTCCTCATGCCCGCTGATCCCGACATCGCCGGCACGCAGCACCACGCACGGCATGCCGTTGTCGATCAGCGTCACCTGCACGCCGTCGATGACATCCACGGCCTGGCCGGTCGGCAGCAGGGCACCACAGCTGGAGCCGGCAACATCGGCGAACGCCAGCGGCACCGGCGCGGCGCTGCCAGGGACACCATCGATGCGCGCCTCACCGTCGTAGGCCACCTTGCCCTGCGGCGTCTGTACGCTGGCCACGGCGAGCGTACCGGTGTTGCACATGAAGATGCGCACCTCGGTCTGATCCGTGGTGGCGGCAACCAGCCCGCGCTCGATCGCGAACGGGCCGACCGCGGCCAGCATGTTGCCGCAGTTCTGCGCATCGCTCACCACGGCCTGGTCCACGAAGACCTGCAGGAACAGGTACTCCACGTCGGCATCGGCGCGACTGGAAGGCGCCACGACGGCGACCTTGGAGGTCAACGGATCGCCGCCGCCCATGCCATCGATCTGGCGCGGATCGGGCGAACCGAACGCACGCAGCAGGAAGGCATCACGCGCGGCCGGCGCGGCGGGCAGCTCCGACGCGAGGAAGAGCCCGCCCTTGGAGGTGCCACCGCGCATCCACATCGCGCGCACGCCCTTACTCATAGCGCAGGCCCTTGGCCGCCAGGCGCTCACGCATCTGGTAGATGTCCAGGCCGAGCTCGCCCTTGGCCAGGCGTTCGCGCTTGTCGGCCTCGCGCGCCTCGCGCGCCCGTGCGTCGGCGGCTACCCGGTCTGCATCGGCACGCGGCACGATGCAGACGCCGTCATCGTCTGCGATCACCACGTCGCCCGGCTGGACCAGCGCCCCGCCGCAGGCCACCGGCACATTCACCGAACCCAGCGTTTCCTTGACCGTACCCTGTGCGTGGACCGCGCGGCTCCAGACCGGAAAGCCCATCGCGGTGAGGTCACGCACGTCGCGCACGCCGGCGTCGATCACCAGCCCGCGGCAGCCGCGCACCTGGGCCGAGGTCGCCAGCAGATCGCCGAAGTAGCCGTCCGTGCAATCACTGGTGGGCGCGACCACCAGTACATCGCCCTCGCGCAGCTGTTCGATCGCCACGTGCATCATCCAGTTGTCGCCCGGCGGCACCGATACAGTGACCGCGCTGCCGGCGATGCGGACGCCGCTGTAGATCGGGCGCAGCCGTGGATGCAGCAGGCCGCTGCGGCCCTGCGCTTCGTGCGCGGTGGCGACACCGGCCTCTGCCAGCACCTGGATCGCCGCCGGAGCAGCGCGTTCGATAGAAGAAACTACCCGGGACATCCATCCATCCTTCGTTGACGATGACGCAGTCTGTCGTTGCCCGGCCTGCCCCCTCAAGATCGTTTTTCGAAACAGCCATTGGGTTTGGTTATAGTTGATGCATGAGCAGCCCTCTGGATCTGAACCTCAAGCATCTGCACGCCCTTGCCGCCGTCTACCACCACGGCGGCATCAGCGCCGCCGCTCCGCACGTGAACCTGTCCCAGCCGGCCCTGACCCAGGCCATCGCGCGGCTGGAGAAACAGTTGGACGCGCCGCTCTTCGACCGGCAGCCCGGTGGCATGTCGCCCACCGAGGCGGCCGACCTGCTGGTCCCCCGCATCGAACGCGCGCTGGACTACATCACGCACGGTGTCCGCGTGGCCCGTCGCGCGCAGCGGCTGCCGGCGATGCCGGCTGTCGAACGCCGCGTCACCCTGGGCCAGCTGCGCGCCCTGGCGGCGGTGGATACGGCCGGCAGCTTCACCCTGGCTGCCAGTCGCGCGGGCGTGTCGCAGCCCGCGATCTACCGTGCGGTGCACGAGTTGTCCGAGGTGATCGAAACACCGCTGACCGTGCGCCGAGGCAAGACCGTGCAGCCCACTCCGGCGGCGACGCGCATGCTGCGCCTGGTCCGGCTGGCCCTGTCCGAACTCGGCGCCGGCATCGATGAGCTCGCCTCGCTGCGCTCGCAGCAGGGCGGCCGGGTTTCGCTGGGGGTCATGCCGCTCGCGCGGGCGATCCTGCTGCCCCAGGTACTGGCACGCTTCGCGCGGGCCTATCCGGGCGCCACCGTGAACGTGATCGAAGGCCCCTACGCCGAACTGCTGGGCGATCTGCGCGAGGGCAGCCTGGACCTGTTGATCGGCGCGATGCGCGACAGGCTGCCGGTGCGCGACATCGCCCAGGAAGGGCTGTTCGACGACGACCCGGTCATTGTCGCGCGCAGCGGTCATCCCCTGGCCGCGACCAAGGGCTTCGGCTTTGCCCGGCTGCTGGACTACCCGTGGGTGATCGCCGCGACCGGCGCACCGGTGCGGGCGCGCTGGGAACACATGTTCCGGCAGCACGGCCACGAACCGCCGCGGCTGCGCATCGAGTGTGGTTCGGTGCTGATCACGCGCGGCCTGCTGCTCGAAGATGATTGGCTCACCTTGATGTCGCGCGATCAGTTCGTGTTCGAACGCCGCGCCGGCCTGCTCTGCGAGGTAGGCCGGGCCGGCGATGACCTGCGCCGCCGCATCGGCCTCACCACCCGCGCCGATTGGCACCCCACCCGACTGCAGCAGGCGTTCGTGGAAACCTTCCGCCAAGTCTGCGCCGAGCGCAACGAGGTGACCGACGACGCCTGGCCGTTCCGGTTTCCGGCGACCTGATCGTGCACATGAAAAAACACCCGGCTCGCGCCGGGTGTTTTCGTGTTTCATCCATCGGCCAGTGACCGATGGGTTACCGAAGCCGGGCAGCGCCCGGCATCGGATCAGGCAGCAACCGTACCGGCCACGTCCTGATAGTCCTCGATCTGGTCGAAGTTCATGTAGCGGTAGATGTCCTTGCTGCTGGCATCCAGCACGCCGATGTCGGCCATGTACTCTTCCTTGGTCGGGATGCGACCCAGGCGCGAGCAGATCGCGGCCAGCTCGGCCGAACCCAGGTACACGTTGGAGTTGCGGCCCAGGCGGTTCGGGAAGTTGCGGGTCGAGGTGGAGAACACCGTCGCGCCCTCACGCACCTGCGCCTGGTTGCCCATGCACAGCGAGCAGCCCGGCATTTCCATGCGGGCACCGGCGGTGCCGAAGGTGCCGTAATGCCCTTCCTTGGTCAGCTCCGAAGCATCCATCTTGGTCGGCGGGGCGACCCACAGCTTGGTCGGGATGTCGCGCTTGCCTTCCAGCAGCTTGGCCGCCGCACGGAAGTGACCGATGTTGGTCATGCACGACCCGATGAACACCTCGTCGATCGCCGCACCGGCGACGTCGGACAGCGTCTTGACGTCGTCCGGATCGTTCGGGCAGGCCACGATCGGCTCGTGGATGTCGGCCAGGTCGATCTCGATGACGGCGGCGTACTCGGCGTCGGCATCCGGCTCCAGCAGCTCCGGGTTGGCCAGCCAGGCTTCCATCTTCTCGATGCGGCGCGCCAGCGAACGGGCGTCCTGGTAACCCTCGGCAATCATCCACTTCAGCAGCGTGATGTTGCTGGTGAGGTACTCGATGATCGGCTCCTTGTTCAGGTGCACCGAGCAACCGGCCGCCGAACGCTCGGCCGAGGCATCGGAGAGTTCGAACGCCTGCTCGACCTTCAGATCCGGCAGACCCTCGATTTCCAGGATGCGACCGGAGAAGATGTTCTTCTTGCCGGCCTTGGCCACGGTCAGCAGGCCGGACTTGATCGCGTACAGCGGGATCGCGTTGACCAGGTCACGCAGGGTCACGCCCGGCTGCATCGTGCCCTTGAAGCGGACCAGCACCGATTCGGGCATGTCCAGCGGCATCACGCCGGTGGCGGCCGCGAAGGCGACCAGGCCCGAGCCGGCCGGGAACGAAATGCCCACCGGGAAACGGGTGTGCGAGTCGCCGCCGGTGCCGACGGTGTCGGGCAGCAGCATGCGGTTGAGCCAGCTGTGGATCACGCCATCGCCCGGACGCAGCGAGATGCCGCCACGGGTGGAGATGAACTCCGGCAGAGTGTGGTGGGTCTTGACGTCCACCGGCTTCGGGTACGCGGCGGTGTGGCAGAACGACTGCATCACCAGGTCGGCCGAGAAGCCCAGGCAGGCCAGGTCCTTCAGCTCGTCGCGGGTCATCGGGCCGGTGGTGTCCTGCGAGCCCACCGAGGTCATCTTCGGTTCGCAGTAGGTGCCCGGGCGCATGCCCTGGCCTTCCGGCAGGCCACAGGCGCGGCCAACCATCTTCTGCGCCAGCGAGAAGCCCTTGCCGGTATCCGGCGGGTCCATCGGCAGGCGGAACAGATCGGTCGGAGCCAGGCCCAACGCTTCGCGCGCCTTGGCGGTCAGGCCACGGCCGATGATCAGCGGAATGCGGCCACCGGCGCGCACTTCGTCGAACAGCACGTCGGACTTGACCTTGAACTCGGCGATCACCGCGCCGTCCTTCAGCGCCTTGCCGTCGTACGGGCGCAGCTCGATCACATCGCCCATGTTCATCTGCGACACGTCGAGTTCGATCGGCAGCGCGCCGGCGTCTTCCATCGTGTTGTAGAAGATCGGGGCGATCTTCGAACCCAGGCACACACCGCCGAAGCGCTTGTTCGGAATGAACGGAATATCTTCGCCGGTGAACCACAGCACCGAGTTGGTGGCCGACTTGCGGCTCGAACCGGTACCGACCACGTCGCCCACGTAGGCGACCAGGTGGCCCTTGTCCTTCAGCGATTCGATGAACTTGACCGGGCCGCGCTTGCCGTCTTCTTCCGGCTCGATGCCATCACGCTTGTTCTTCAGCATCGCCAGGGCGTGCAGCGGGATGTCCGGGCGGGTGGTGGCGTCCGGGGCCGGCGACAGGTCATCGGTGTTGGTTTCGCCGGTCACCTTGAGCACGGTGATGGTCAGGCTCTCGGGCACCTGCGGGCGGCTGGTGAACCACTCCGCATCGGCCCAGCTCTGCAGCACGCCCTGGGCGTTCGCGTTGCCGGCCTTGGCCTTTTCCTGCACATCGTGGAAGGCATCGAACACCAGCAGGGTGTTCTTCAGCGCATCGGCGGCGATCGCGCCGACGGTGGCGTCGTCCAGCAGCTGCACCAGCGGGGCGACGTTGTAACCACCGAGCATGGTGCCCAGCAGTTCGGTGGCGCGCTCGCGCGTGATCAGCGGATTGACTTCGCTGCCCAGCGCGATCGCGGCCAGGTACGAGGCTTTGACCTTGGCGGCGTCATCCACGCCGGCCGGCACGCGGTGGGTCAGCAGTTCCAGCAGGAACTCGGCTTCGCCCGCCGGCGGGTTCTTCAGCAGCTCGATGACGTCGGCCGTCTGCTGGGCGCTCAGCGGCAGCGGCGGGATGCCAAGCGCGGCGCGCTCGGCTACGTGGTGGCGGTAGGCTTCCAACATGACAACTCCCGGGTGATTCTTTGAAAGAATGCGGTTTAAAAGTATGGGCTCAGGCGTGCGGCACGATCAGCTTCAGGCCCTTGAAGTAGTCGCGGTAAAACGTGTCGTTCCAGGTGATCAGGCCATCGCACTGCAGGAGTGCATGCGACCCGACCATGAATTCGTCCAGCCCGCGTGGCTTGGCGCCCCGCTGCCGGTGCCGGCGGTGCATCTCACCGGCGCGCAATGCGGATTTGGCCTCCAGCGGACTGAAATGGACGCCCATTTCCTCCAGCGCCTCCTGCACTTCGGCGCCGCCGCGCAGCGACGCGCAGATCTCGGCGAGGGTCACCCCGCAGATCACCACGCGCCCGCCGACCAGGCTCTGGCGCAGGCCCGCTTCGACCGCGTCGGCCTGCGGGCCATTGCTGAGCAGCTCGATCAGCACCGGTGAATCGACGGCGATCATCACGCGCTCATTCCTCGTCGCGGACCGCGCGCACAGCCGCTTCGGCCGAATCGAAACCATCCAGCGCGAACTTGCCGCGGGCACGGGAGATCGCATCGTCCACGCTCTTGCGCAGGATGATGCGGCTGCCCTCGAGCTCCACCTTCAGCTGGGTGCCCTTGGTCAGGCCAAGCGCATCACGGACCGCCTTGGGCAAGGTGATCTGCCCGCGTTCTGCAACGGTAGCTTCCATCGGTACGCCCTCCAAAGTATGCACAAATTATACATACTTCCGGGGGCATACTTCCACTGGAGTACTGATCTGGCCGCCAGGACCCTTGGCACAGAAAGGATCTGTCTCATCCGTGACATGAGGGATACATATCTCCATGTAGCCTGAGACCAACTGCCGCAGGTGGTCACTGCCCTGAATCGTTCATACTCAGGACGATCGCGGGCCCCACCGGTCAGCGGCGAACGCAAGCAGGTCTGCCTCGGGCGGGCCAACGCAAGCCATCCGCAAGAGGAGTCATCTGCAATGAGCGATTCGTTCTCCACCCGCAGCCAGCTGGACGTCGGCGGCACCACCTACGACTACTTCAGCCTGCCCAAGCTCGGACAGACGTTCGACATCTCCCACCTGCCCTACTCGATGAAGATCCTGCTGGAGAACCTGCTCCGGCACGAGGATGGCGGCGTGACCGTCGGCAAGGACCACATCCAGGCCGTCGCCCAGTGGAATCCCAAGGCCGAACCGGACATCGAGATCGCGTTCATGCCCGCGCGCGTGGTCCTGCAGGATTTCACCGGTGTGCCCTGCGTGGTCGATCTGGCCGCGATGCGTGATGCCGTGGTCAAGCTCGGCGGACGCCCGGAGCAGATCAACCCGCAGATCCCCTCCGAGCTGGTGATCGATCACTCGGTGCAGGTCGATGTGTTCGGTACACCCGATGCGCTGGACCTCAACGGCAAGATCGAATTCCAGCGCAACCAGGAACGCTACGGCTTCCTGCGCTGGGGCCAGAAGGCGTTCGACAATTTCAAGGTGGTGCCGCCCAACACCGGCATCGTCCACCAGGTGAACCTGGAAAACCTGGCCCGCGTGGTGATGACCGCGCAGAAGGATGGCAAGGCGGTTGCGTATCCGGACACCGTGTTCGGCACCGACAGCCACACCACCATGATCAATGGCATCGGCGTGCTCGGCTGGGGCGTGGGCGGCATCGAAGCGGAAGCGGCGATGCTGGGCCAGCCGTCGTCGATGCTTATCCCGCAGGTGGTCGGCTTCAAGCTGACCGGCCGCATGCCCGAAGGCGCCACCGCCACCGATCTGGTGCTGACCGTCACCCAGATGCTGCGCAAGCACGGCGTGGTCGGCAAGTTCGTGGAGTTCTTCGGCGAAGGCCTGCAGCACCTGCCGCTGGCCGACCGTGCCACGATCGGCAACATGGCCCCGGAGTACGGCGCCACCTGCGGCATCTTCCCGATCGATGAAGAATCACTGACCTACCTGCGCCTGTCCGGCCGCAGCGAGGAGCAGATCGCGCTGGTGGAAGCCTATGCCAAGGCCCAGGGCCTGTGGCATGACGCCAACACCGCGCACGCCAGCTACAGCGCCACGCTGGAACTGGACATGGGCCAGGTCAAGCCGTCGCTGGCTGGCCCGAAGCGCCCGCAGGACCGCGTGCTGCTGGAAGACGTCAAGCAGAACTACCGCGAGAACCTCGTCGGCCTGACCACCAACCGCGACAAGCGCAACGATGATGTCGCCAAGTTCGTCAACGAAGGTGGCGGCGCGGCGGTCGGCAACGAACAGCTGGCCAAGGGTTACAGCGATGTCGAACTGGATGGCCAGAAATTCCGGCTGAAGGATGGCGCGGTGGTCATCGCCGCGATCACCTCGTGCACCAACACCTCCAACCCGGCGGTGATGATCGGTGCCGGCCTGCTCGCCCGCAACGCGGCGGCCAAGGGCCTGGACCGCAAGCCGTGGGTCAAGACCTCGCTCGGCCCAGGCTCGCGCGTGGTCACCGATTACCTGGAAAAAGCCGGTGTGCTGACCGAGCTGGAGAAGGTCGGCTTCTACGTGGTCGGCTACGGCTGTACCACCTGCATCGGCAACTCCGGCCCCCTGCCGACCGAAGTCAGTGCCGGCATTGCCGCCGGTGACCTGGTGGTGTCCTCGGTGCTGTCGGGCAACCGCAACTTCGAAGGCCGCGTGCACCCGGAAGTCAAAATGAACTACCTGGCCAGCCCGCCGCTGGTCGTCGCCTACGCCATCGCCGGCACCACCGACATCGACCTGACCACCGAGCCGCTGGGCACGGGCAGCGATGGGCAGCCGGTGTACCTGCGCGATATCTGGCCGAGCAACAAGGAAATCGGCGATGTGATTGCCGCGACCATCGGGCCGGAGATGTTCAAGAAGAACTATGCCGACGTGTTCAAGGGCGACACCCGCTGGAACACCATCAAGTCGCCCGATGGCGATCTGTATGAGTGGGACGGCAGCTCGACCTACATCAAGAACCCGCCCTACTTCGAAGGCATGACCATGGACGTCGGCCACATCGACGACGTGCACGGGGCGCGGGTGATGGGCCTGTTCGGCGATTCGATCACCACCGATCACATCTCCCCGGCCGGCAACATCAAGAAGGATTCCCCGGCGGGCCGCTTCCTGCAGGAGCGCGGCGTGCAGCCGGCCGACTTCAACAGCTACGGCAGCCGCCGCGGCAACGATGACGTCATGGTGCGCGGCACCTTCGCCAACATCCGCATCAAGAACCTGATGTTCGGCGGCGAAGAAGGCGGCAACACCCTGTACTTCCCGAAGGATGGCGGCGAGCCGCAGAAGCTGGCGATCTACGATGCGGCGGTCAAGTACAAGGCCGAGGGCGTCCCGCTGGTCGTCTTCGCCGGCAAGGAATACGGCACCGGCTCCTCGCGCGACTGGGCGGCCAAGGGCACCAACCTGCTGGGCGTCAAGGCGGTCATCGCCGAGAGCTTCGAGCGCATCCACCGCTCCAACCTGGTCGGCATGGGCGTGCTGCCGCTGCAGTTCAAGAACGGCGACAACGCGCAGAGCCTGGGCCTGGACGGTTCGGAAGTGATCGACATCACCGGCCTGGAGGATGGTGCCAGCAAGACGGCCACCCTCACCGCGACCAAGGCCGATGGCACGAAGAAGACCTTCGAGGCCCATGTGATGCTTCTGACCCCGAAGGAAGTGGAGTACTTCAAGCACGGCGGCCTGCTGCAGTACGTGCTGCGTCAGCTGGCCGGAAAGAAGTAAGCGCCTGGCACGGCGCCAATTACGCCCTCTCCGGTAGAGGGATCGCACGACAGCAAGGGGGCACACGCCCCCTTGCTGCTGTTTGGCGTTCCCGCCGCACCCTGCGCCGCAGGGCGGACGAGGGATAGCCGGCGCAGCCACCAGTCCTCATTTTCATAAATTTCATAAATCCCATATTTCTCACAATTCGTACGGATCGGGCTACACTGGGCGCCATCCGCCAGGGAGCCGCCGCCATGCTGCACGCGCTCAAGTTCGACCCGATCACCGAGCTGACCCGCACGACCGCCTCGACGGTGAAGGAGCACTGGCGCAAGGTGATGCAGGACGTCCGCGAACAGCAGGCCGTACTGGTCACCAATCACAACGAGCCGCAGGCCGTCATTCTGTCCGCCCAGCAGTACCAGGCCATGCAGGCCGAGGTCGTGTCGTTGCAGCGGGACCTCGCGTCCCTGCGCGAACAGGCCCCGGCCCTGCAGCAGCTCCGTCAGCGCTTCGATGATCGCCTTGCCGTGCTGGACAGCGCCGCGGCCGCCAACAAGGCGCGCGCGCTGCTGCGCAAGCCGGCACGCCTCAAGGGCAAGGTGGCCGCAGGCAGCGGTTACTGATGCCTGCACGGCCCTTCCTGTTCGTGCTGGCAGGGGTCAACGGCGCAGGCAAGAGCTCCATTGGGGGTCATCTGCTCCGCCAAGCGGGTCTGGACTGGTTCAATCCCGACGACTGGGCCCGCCAGCTGTGCCGCGAATTCGGCATGAATCAGCGCGAGGCCAATGGCCGGGCGTGGACGGAAGGCTTCAGCCGGCTGCGCTCTGCCATCGCCGAACGCCGCAACCACGCCTTCGAAACCACCCTGGGCGGGCAGTCGATCGCCGCGACCCTGGCCGAGGCCTGCGCCACGCATGACGTACTGGTCTGGTACTGCGGCCTGGCCTCGCCCCAGCAGCACATCGCACGGGTGCGCGCACGCGTTGCGGCCGGTGGCCACCCGATCAGCGATGCGGACATCCACCGCCGCTACCCGTTGGCGCTGCAGAACCTGATCGCCCTGCTGCCAGCGCTTGCACAGCTGCAGGTGTACGACAACAGTGTAGAGGCCGGTCCTGGCCAACCGGTTGCCGATCCACAGCTTGTGCTGCAGATGGACGGTGGCCGTTTGACCTGGCCTGCGGCCGATGACGTCGCCCAACTGCGGCAGACACCCGACTGGGCCGTGCCGGTGCTGGAAGCTGCACTGCAGTGCCACGACACCTGCGCTGACGAGCCACCGCGATGAGCAGGGATGGACGGATGAGCGAACACATGCGGCTGCAAACGTCATTTATCGCCGGCGCCACCCTGCCCCGCCGCCCCGCTGCCGCCGTTGTTCACCGGCCCTTCGCGTTTTCCATTCGGGACGGTATGCTGCCGAGGCATGAAACGACGGATACTCTCCGTCATCGCTTTACATCATCCACGTTTCCTGGAGGGGGAATATGAGTCTGGAACGACCCTGGCTGCAGAGCTATCCCAAAGGCGTACCCGCCGAGATCGACGTCAACGAGTTCCATTCGGTCTCGGCCGTCTTCGACACTTCGGTGGCCAAGTTCCGCGACCGCCCCGCCTACTCCAGTTTCGGCAAGGTCCTGACCTACGGGGAAACGGACGCACTGGTCGAACAGTTCGCCGCCTATCTGCTGGGTGAGCTGCAGCTCAAGAAGGGCGACCGCGTTGCCCTGATGATGCCCAATTGCCTGCAGTACCCGATCGCCACGTTCGGCGTGCTGCGTGCCGGCCTGACCGTGGTCAACGTCAACCCGCTGTACACCGCCCGCGAGCTCAAGCACCAGCTGGTGGATTCCGGCGCGGCCGTGCTGGTGGTCGTGGACAACTTCTGCGACACCGTGCAGCAGGTCATTGCCGACACCCCGATCAAGCAGGTGGTGACCACCGGCCTGGGCGACATGCTCGGCGCCAAGGGCATCGTGGTGAACTTCGTCCTGAAGTACATCAAGAAGATGGTGCCCAACTACAGCCTGCGCGGCGCGATCCGCTTCAACCAGGCGCTCAAGCTGGGCAGCCGCCACACCCTGCCCAAGGTCGAGATCGACCACGACGATGTCGCCTTCCTGCAGTACACCGGCGGCACCACCGGCGTGGCCAAGGGCGCGATGCTGACCAACCGCAACCTGGTCGCCAACATGCAGCAGGCCTCGGCCTGGATCTCCGCCTCGGGGATCGAGATGGGCAAGGAGGTGATCATCACCGCCCTGCCGCTGTACCACATCTTCGCGTTGACGGCGAACGGGCTGGTCTTCATGAAGTTCGGTGGCTGCAACTACCTGATCACCAACCCGCGCGACATGAAGGGCTTCGTCAAGGAGCTCAAGGCGACCCGCTTCACCGCGATCACCGGCGTCAACACGCTGTTCAACGGCCTGCTCAACACCCCCGGCTTCGACGAGGTCGATTTCTCCTCGCTGAAGGTCACCCTGGGCGGCGGCATGGCGGTGCAGCGCGCCGTCGCCGAGCGTTGGAAGAAGGTCACCGGCGTCACCCTGGTCGAGGCCTACGGCCTGACCGAGACCTCGCCGGCCGCCTGCATCAACCCGCTCGACCTGGCCGAGTACAACGGTGCGATCGGCCTGCCGATCCCGTCCACCGATGCCTGCGTCAAGGATGACGCCGGCAAGACGCTGGCCGTCGGCGAAGTCGGCGAGCTGTGCATCAAGGGACCGCAGGTCATGAAGGGCTACTGGCAGCGCCCGGAAGATACCGCGCAGGCGGTGGACGCCGAGGGCTGGCTGCACACCGGCGACATGGCACGGATGGATGAGCAGGGCTTCTTCTACATCGTGGACCGCAAGAAGGACATGATCCTGGTGTCCGGCTTCAACGTGTACCCCAATGAGGTCGAAGACGTCATCGCGATGATGCCCGGCGTGCTCGAAGTCGCGGCGGTGGGCGTGCCCGATGAGAAGTCCGGTGAAGTGGTCAAGGTGGTCATCGTCAAGAAGGACCCCAACCTCACCGCCGAGATGGTCAAGGAACATGCACGCGCGAACCTGACCGGCTACAAGCACCCGCGGATCGTGGAGTTCCGCAAGGAACTGCCCAAGACCAACGTCGGCAAGATCCTGCGCCGCGAACTGCGCGATACCCCTGCGCCGTAACGGTTCCCCAACGGCTGCATCTTCACAGGGCCCCTGCCGGCAACGGCGGGGGCCTTTTGCATTGCGTGAGATGCCGGGGGTGTAGGATCGCGGCGTGTGGACCCGTCAGGCCCGCCGCCCACCGTCCTCCCAGCGGGCCAGCCTCCGAGGAAATCGCCATGAGCACCATTGAAAAGCTGCCCGTCAACCACCGCTACGCCACCATCAGCACGGAAACCACCGGCAACGACGATGCCCATTGGCTGTTCATGCATGCCGATGCCGCCAGCGGCATCCGCCCGTGCTGCCGCAAGGACATGCTCGATGAAATGTGGAACTTCATGAGCGCGATCACCCGCAGCCCGGCCGAGCGCAACAGCGGCAAGCTGCGCCATTTCGTGCTCGCCTCCGATGCCAATGCCTACAACCTGGGCGGCGATCTGGACCTGTTCACCCGCCTGATCCGCGAGGGCAACCGCGACCGCCTGCTGACCTATGCGCAGCGTTGCGTGGAAGGCGTGCACCACCTGCACACCGGCTTCGGTGGCGACGTGCGCTCGATCGCGCTGATCCAGGGCGATGCCCTCGGCGGCGGCCTGGAGATGGCGCTGGCCTGCCACACCATCGTGGCCGAGGAAGGCTGCGGCATGGGCCTGCCGGAAGTGCTGTTCGGGCTGTTCCCGGGCATGGGCGCCTATTCCTTCCTGTGCAAGCGCGTGGCCCCCCAGCTGGCCGAGAAGATCATCCTCGACGGCCGCGTGTATTCCTCTGAAGAGATGCATGCCATGGGCGTGGTCGATGTGCTGGTGCCCAAGGGCCAGGGCGTCAAGGCCGTGGAAGATCTGATCCGCCAGCACCAGCGCATTCCGCATTCGTATCTGGCGATGAACGCCGCGCGCAACCTGGCCCAGGCCGTGCGCTATGACGAACTGCTGGAAATCACCAAGGTCTGGGTGGACTCCGCCCTTGCGCTGGGCGACAAGTCGCTGCGCACCATGGACCGCCTGATCAAGGCCCAGACCCGCCGCGCCACCCTCGACGTCGCCTGAGCCATCCCCTCCCCTGTGTTGTTCAAGCCCGGCTGCCGCCGGGCTTTTTTTTATTGCAGCCCCACTCAGCGCATGTCGCCGCCGTCGTCGGCCTGCCCCTGCGCCTTGCGCTGCGCACGCGCATCCAGCGCCTGCCGGCCTTCCTTGATGCCCGCCTGCAGCAGGGTCACGCGCTGCCGCCATTCACTCTTGAGCTGCCAGTCGGCCATGCGCATCAGATCTCCCGCACGGTTGGCAACGCGGACCAGGCCCAGATTGCTGGCCACGCCCTTGATTGCGTGCGCCTGCTCGCGGAAATGGACCCAGTCGCTGCGCTCGCCGTCGGCCAGCGCCACGCCGATGCACTGGTCGGCATCGGCCAGGCATTGGCGGATGAACTCGCGTTCGAAACCGTCGCCCATGCCGAGCGAGGCCAGCTCGTCGAGCACGCCCGGGTCCAGTACACCATCCAGCGCGGTAGCGGTACGCACGATCGGTGCGCTGGCCTTGAGCTGGCCGTTGGAGGCGATATCGGCAAGCACATCCAGCAGCCGCACCGCGACCACGGGCTTGGCCAGGAACGTATGCGCGCCGGCCTGCGTGCAGCGTTGGATGGCCTCGGGCGTGACGTCGGCGCTGAGCACCAGCACCGGTGTGCGCGGACCGCCACCGGCCTGCATCACGCGCAGTTCCTTGAGCATGTCCAGGCCGCTCATGCCGGGCATGTGCAGATCCACGATGGCCGCATCGAAATCACTCTCGGCCATCGCATCGAGCACCGCTTCACCGCCGTTGACGCACAGCACCTTGTGGCCGGCTTTCTGCAGCAGGCGCTGCAGCACCATCCGGTTGGCCTCGTGATCGTCAGCGACCAGGATGTGCATGCTGCGCACGCGCGCGCGGTGGCGCAGGAACGGGTCGGCGAACGCAATGACATTGCCGTTGCGGTCCGGCAGCCCGTCGCCGACCAGCGCCGGGGTGACCGTGCCCAGCGGCACGCGCGGCGGCGCGAACGGCAGCTCGAACCAGAAATGGCTGCCCTGCGGCGGGTTCTCTTCGTAGCCGATGTCCCCGCCCATCGCCTCGACCAGGCCCTTGGCGATGGTCGTGCCCAGGCCGGTGCCTTCGTGGCGGCGCGCCATGCTGACGTCGGCCTGCTCGAACGCTTCGAACAGGCGCGGGCGCATCTCCGGGGCGACACCGATGCCGGTATCGAGGATGTCGAACCGCAGGCGCACTCCGCCGTTGGATTCGGCATCGAGCACGGCCACGCGGATTTCGACACGGCCGTGGTCGGTGAACTTGACCGCGTTGCCGGCGATGTTGAGCAGGATCTGCCGCAGGTGGCCCAGGTCACCGCGCAGCAGCGGCGGCACGGTATCGGCCACCTTGACCCGGTAATCCAGCCGCTTGGCCTTGGCCTGCGGCAGCAGGATCAACCCGATGGCCTGGATCACATCGGCCAGCGCGAAGTCCTCGGCGGTCACGCGCAGCTTGCCCGCTTCGATCGCGGAGATATCGAGCACTTCCTCCACCAGCGCCAGCAGGCTGCGCGAGGACGCCTGGATGGTGTTCACACACTCGCGCTGCTCGTCGTCGAGCTTGGTGGTGGCCAGCAGCTCGGTCATGCCCGACAGGCCGTTGAGCGGCGTGCGGAACTCGTGGCTCATGTTGGCCAGGAAACGGCTCTTGGCCTCGCTCGCGCGGCGTGCCTCGGCCATCGCACGGGTGAGCTGGCGCAGCAGCGTGGAGAAATACAGCGGCACTGCCGCCAGGCCCAGCCACAGGCCGAATGCCAGCCGCGCGTTCTGATGCCAGTACGGGGTCAGCAGTGCGGTGCTGCCGAAGCTGACCATCGCCATCGCCACCGCGACGTACAGATAGTTGTTGCCGTAGCGCATGCCGTTGCCGACCGTCACCCACATCACCACGATGTAGACCCAGGCCAGTGGCTCGCCCATCTGCACCATGCCGGCGGCGATCAGCCCGTAATCGGCGAGCATGCCGGCCACGCGGCGCGGGTCCGAGCGCCCCGGCCGCCACAGCAGCCAGCCGAACAGCCCCAGCGAGAGGGTCAGGCCGGTCAGCACGATCGCCAGCACCCCGTGGTACTGCGCCGGGGGCAGGTCGTGACGCGGCCCCGGCATGAGCACATACAGCAGGATCAGGGTGATCAGCACGATGCGCACGATCGCCTGGCCGTGTTCGGTATCCGGGCGCTGCGCCAGGCGGTGCTTCAGGCGCGGGTACAGACGACGCATATCACATCCCCGGGCGGGATGACGCGGTGGAGTGCTGTGCGCAGATCTCATCAAGCTGGAGGCGGCCGCGCAGCAGGGCATCGACGCAGCGCGGATCGAACAACCGGCCCCGCTGGGCATACAGATACGCCAGCGTGGCTTCCATGGTCCATGCTTCCTTGTACGGACGCGGTGAGATCAGCGCGTCGAACACATCGGCCACCGCCACGATCCGCGCTTCCAGCGGAATCGCATCGCCGACCAGCCCATCCGGGTAGCCGCTGCCGTCGTAGCGCTCATGGTGGCGCAGCGCGATCAGGGCCCCGACCTGGATGAAACGGTTCTGGCTGCCACTCAGCAGCTCGTAGCCGATCCGCGGGTGCCGACGCATGATCGCCTGCTCCTCATCGCTCAGCTTGCCCTGTTTGAGCAGGACCGCATCGGGAATGGCGATCTTGCCCATGTCGTGCAGGGGCGCGGCCATCTCGATCAGCTTGACCTCTTCTTCCGGCAGCCCGAGCTGCTCGGCGATCAGCCCGGCGACATGGGCCATGCGCTCCAGGTAGGCACTGGTGCCGGCATCACGGAATTCGATCGCCCGCGCCAGCCGCGACAGTGTTTCGCGCTCGCGCTCCTCCACCTCGTGCATGCTGGCCAGCAGGCGCTGCTCCAGCGACAGCGCGCGCTGCTTGACGTTCTCCGACTGCTGGCGCAGCTGCAACAGGTTGTAGCAGCGCGCGCGCAGTTCGCGCGGGCGGATGGGCTTGACCAGGAAATCGATCACCCCGGCCTCCAGCGCGGCCTGGCGGATCGGCTCGTCGCCGACCACGGTGATCAGGATCACGGGGATGTCGCGGTGCTTGGGCAGGCGGCGGAAACGGCGGGCGAACTCCAGCCCGTCCATCTCCGGCATGCGGTAATCGAGCAACAGCAGATCCACGGCGTGCGACTCGCACCAGGCAAGCGCCGTCAGCGGATCGCCGAAGTCGTGCACAGACAGTTCCGGCGCGATGTCCTCGATGACATGGCGCAGCATGGTACGCGCGGACGTCTGATCGTCAACGATGACAATATTCAAGGCTGCTTCTGCCTTCTTCCTTGACCACACTGGAACATGCTGCGAAGAGGATACTCCGCCGCTCTGCACACTGGCACCTTGCATCAGTCCGCCTCCCGTCATGAACACCCCAGTTCATGATCGTCGTCACAGTGTGACGCCGGTGTCGGCGTCTCCCTGCAACCCGTCATGGTCTGTGGCCATCACGCCATAGCGCCTGTTAAGGCCACGCAGAAACCATACCCGCGCGGCCACGGCAGCGGAACCCCCGCGCCGGACGTGCCCCAAGCACGCCCGGACCCAGGTCTCAGTTTTCCGGACGCATGTACGGGAACAGCAGCACGTCGCGGATCGAACCGCTGCCGGTCAGCAGCATCACCAGACGGTCGATGCCGATGCCCAGGCCGCCGGTCGGGGCCATGCCGTACTCCAGCGCGCGGATGTAATCGGCGTCGTAGTGCATGGCCTCGTCATCGCCGCCTTCCTTGGCCGTGACCTGGGCCTGGAACCGGGCGGCCTGGTCTTCCGGGTCGTTCAGCTCGGAGAAGCCGTTGGCCAGCTCCTTGCCGTTGATGAACAGCTCGAAGCGGTCGGTGTAGCCGGGCTGGTCATCGTTGGCGCGGGCCAGCGGCGAGACCTCGACCGGGTGGTCGGTGATGAAGGTCGGCTGGATCAGGGTGTGCTCGACGGTGGCCTCGAAGATCTCCAGCAGCAGCTTGCCCCAGCCGTAGGACGGCTTGATGCGGATCTTCAGGCGCTCGCAGTGGGCGGCCAGCGCATCGCGGTCGGTGCAGTCGGCGGCGCTGATCTCCGGGTTGTGGTGGCGCACCGCCTCGTCCATGCGCCAGCGGCGGAACGCCGGGGCCAGGTCGATCGTGGCACCGTCCCACTCCACCGTGGTGGTGCCCAGCACCTTGCTGGCCACGTCACGGATCACGCCTTCGGTCAGGTCCATCACTTCGGTGTACGTGGCGTAGGCCTCGTACAGCTCCATCATGGTGAATTCCGGGTTGTGGCGGGTGCTCACGCCCTCATTGCGGAAGTTGCGGTTGATCTCGTACACGCGCTCCAGGCCACCCACGACCAGGCGCTTGAGGTACAGCTCCGGGGCCACGCGCAGGTACAGGTCCAGGTCCAGCGCGTTGTGGTGGGTGGTGAACGGCTTGGCCGTGGCGCCGCCGGGGATGTAATGCATCATCGGCGTTTCGACTTCCAGGAAGTCGCGGTTGTCCAGCCACGCGCGCATGGCGCGGATGATCCGCGAGCGCTTGATGAACACCTCGCGCGACTCCGGGGTCACGATCAGGTCGACATAGCGCTGGCGGTAGCGCTGCTCCACGTCGGCCAGGCCGTGCCACTTGTCCGGCAGCGGGCGCAGCGACTTGGTCAGCAGGCGGATGCTGGTGGCCTTCACCGACAGCTCACCGGTCCTGGTCCGGGTCAGCCCGCCCTCCACGGCGATGATGTCGCCCACGTCCCAGCCCTTGAAGGCGGTGTAGGCATCGCCCAGCGTGCTGCCCTGCAGGAACAGCTGGATGCGGCCGGACTCGTCCTGGATCTGGGCGAAGCTGGCCTTGCCCATCACGCGCTTGGCCATCAGGCGGCCGGCCATCTTGACCTGGCGGTCGCTGGCCTCCAGCGCTTCGGCGGTCCACTGCTCTGCATCGGCGAACTCGGCCTGCAGGGTGCCGGCGAAGTGCTCGCGGCGGAAATCGTTCGGGTAGGCAATGCCCTGCCCGCGCAGGGCGGTCAGTTTCGCGCGGCGCTCGGCGATGAGGCTGTTCTCGTCGACGGGGGGCTGCGGCGCGGCGGTCTGATCGTTCATGGCGTGGGTCTATGTCTGTCGGGGGGGAGGTACGGTCCCCGCCATCATGCCGATGGTCGGGGCGGATTGCGAAACCGGGCGCGGCCCGGGCACAACGGATCGGGGCCGCGCGTGGCGGCCCCGACGGTCAGGCGTCGGTGCGTTTGGCACCCACGGCCAGGCCGGACTTCAGGCTGGCTTCGACGAATTCGTCGAGGTCGCCGTCCAGCACCTTCTGCGTATCGGAGCGTTCGATGCCGGTGCGCAGGTCCTTGATGCGGCTCTGGTCGAGCACGTAGTTGCGGATCTGGCTGCCCCAGCCGATGTCGGACTTGGTGGCTTCCACCGCGTCACGCTCGGCATTGCGCTTCTGGATCTCCAGCTCATACAGCTTGGCGGCCAGCATCTTCATCGCGTTGTCGCGGTTCTGGTGCTGGCTGCGGCCGGTCTGGCAGGCCACGACCGTATTGGTCGGGATGTGCGTGATACGCACCGCCGATTCGGTCTTGTTGACGTGCTGGCCACCGGCGCCGGAGGAGCGGTACACATCGGTGCGCAGGTCGGCGGGGTTGATGTCGATCTCGATGTTGTCATCGACTTCCGGCGACACGAACACCGAGGTGAAGCTGGTGTGGCGGCGGTTGTCCGAATCGAACGGCGACTTGCGCACCAGGCGGTGCACGCCGGTTTCGGTCTTCAACCAGCCGTAGGCGTAATCGCCTTCCACGCGCAGGGTGGCCGACTTGATGCCGGCGACGTCGCCACCGGACACTTCCATCAGCTCGGTCTTCCAGCCGCGCGATTCGCACCAGCGCAGGTACATGCGCAGCAGGATCTCGGCCCAGTCCTGGGCTTCGGTACCACCGGCACCGGCCTGGATATCGACGAACGCCGCGGCGTTGTCCATCTGCCCGGAGAACATGCGCTGGAACTCCAGCTGCTCCACGTGCTTCTGGTACTTGTCCAGGTCGCTGACCACGGCCAGGGCGGTTTCTTCGTCCTGTTCGCTTTCGGCCAGTTCCAGCAGTTCGCCCGACTCGGTCAGGCCGTCGAGGATCGTGGCGATGCCGCCGACGGTCTTGTCCAGATTGGCGCGTTCGCGGCCAAGGTTCTGGGCGTACTCGGCGTTGTTCCAGATATCCGGGTTTTCCAGTTCCCGGGTTACTTCTTCCAGACGCTCTTTCTTGGCGTCGTAGTCAAAGATACCCCCTGAGCGAGAGCACGCGATCGGTGAGATCGGTGATGCGCTGGCGGACAGGATTGAGCTCGATCATGTCGGCGATTAATGCGTGCGAAAAGACTGTCCATCATAGCCTATCCGGGCCTTTCCGGCGGTGGCCGGGGCGGCAGGTACCCGCCGGCGGGCAGGAAAGCGAGATCGCTGAACACGGGCGCCCGGCCAGACGGTAGACTTCGGCCCCGCCGCGCGGCCCCCTGCCCGCGGCGTCCCCCAACGCACTAAATGGAGCACCACCCCGATGAGGACGTCATCCTCCGCCCTGCTGCTGGCCTTCGCCTGCCTGACCGCCTCCACCGCCGCTTCGGCCCTGGACCTCAAGCAGCTGACCAGCACCGGCCTGAAGGCCGGCCAGGCGCTCACCCTGTCCGACCAGGACGTGGCCAAGGCCGCCGACGAAGCCTGCGTCTACATGGACCAGCAGAACAAGGTCGCCCCCGCCAACTCGCCCTACGCCCAGCGCCTGGCCAGGATCACCCAGGGCCTGGCCAATGAAGACGGCATGAACCTCAACTTCAAGGTCTACTTGACCGACGACGTCAATGCCTGGGCCATGGCCAACGGCTGCGTGCGCGTGTACTCGGGCCTGATGGACATGGCCTCGGACGACGAAGTGCGTGGCGTGATCGGCCACGAGATCGGCCACGTCAAACTGGGCCACTCCAAGACCAAGATGCGTACCGCACTGCTGGCCTCGGCCGGTCGCGACACGCTGGCCGCCTCGGGCAATGCCAATATCGCCACCCTGACTCAGGGCCAGCTCGGCGAACTGGCCGAGGGCTTCGTCAACGCGCAGTTCTCGCAGAAGGAAGAAAGCGCTGCCGACGAATACGGCTACCGCTTCATGAAGCGCCACCAGTACGACCCGGCCGCCCTGGCCAGCATGTTCCGCAAGCTGTCCAGCAAGGGCGGCCTGATGTCCTCCCACCCGGGCTCGGAAGCCCGCGCCGGGCGCATCGACGCGATGATCAAGAAAGACAGCAAGCGCTGAGTTCTCTGCCGGCACCCTGCTCCGCCAGGGTGCCGGTCAGCCAGGCCGGGTCAGGCCGTTGCCTGCACCGCCAGCGCCTGCCGGAACGAGGGCAGCTGCCGGCGACTGCACGGTACACGCCCACCATCGTCCATGTGCAGCAAGGCTTCGCCCCCGTCCAGCGGCTCGATCGAGACTAGGTGCCGCACGTTCACCAGCCAGCTGCGGTGGGCGCGCACGAACACGGCCGGATCCAACCGTTCTTCCAGTGCCGCCATGGTGCTGCGCAGCGGGTAGTCGTGCCCGCGCACCCGCAGATTGACGTAGTTGCCGGCCGCCTGGGCGTACTCGATATCACCGGTGGCGACCAGGAAGTCGCGCCCCAGCTTGCGCACCAGGAACCGTTCCGGACGCTCCACGGCGTCCACCGGCGGAGCATCGTCCGGCGCGGCCAGCAGATGCGCCTCGCCCTGCCGGCGCCGCCCGAACCAGCTGAAGAAGTGCTCGATCGCCACGAAGGTGAAGAACGCACGCACATCCTTGAGGTACTCGTACACCAGGCGTACCGGCCAGCTGGCATCGTCCTGGTAGTGGTAGCCGAGCGCGGCATAAGCGAGATGGCGCAGCCCCATCATCCCGGTGACATGCACCAGCGACCACGCCACGCTGGCCAGCAGGTACAGCGGCAGGCGGCGCTTCCAGGTATCGGCATGCAGCGGCCAACGCTGGCAGCCCCACCACAGGACCGGCAGCGTCAGCAGGATCATCGTGACGCTGCTCAGCTCCCAGATCATCGGCTGCCACAGGCCCAGGTCTTCGCCACGGCGCCCCGCATCCATCACTTCCACCAGCGCATTGGCCACCGCGGTGGTCAGCAGGATCACCGACCACACCAGCATCCGCGCACCCGGCTGCCACCGCGCGGCACGTCCGTTCGCCATTGAATCGTCCATTCGCAAAAGGTCGTCAGCCTGACTCATCACGCCATGGTAGTGCGCCCCGCCCATCCCTTGGCCACCGCCATTGGTCACTTGGCACCCACGGCAGAGCCCTTTGGCGTGGCCGAACCCCCTGCCAGTGCGCACCGTGGAGGCTCCTGCCCTCCCTGCCCCGTCCATGCCACGCCGCCACGACATCGACGCCCTGCGCGTACTCGCCTTCGCCCTGCTCATCCTGTATCACACCGCCATGGCCTACGTGGACGGCTGGGGGTTCCATCTCAAGAGCGACCACACCGCCGAGTGGCTGCAATGGCCGATGCTGCTGGTCAACCGCTGGCGGATGCAGCTGTTGTTTCTGCTCTCGGGCATCGCCATCGCCTTGATGCGGCCGGAGACACGCATCGTGCGCTTTGCCGTGCTGCGCTCGTGGCGGTTGCTGGTGCCGCTGGTGTTCGGGATGTGGGTGGTGGTGCCGATCCAACCCTACTGCGAGGCAGTGACCAACGGCCGCATCGAGCCCGGCTTCGGCGCGTTCCTGCTGCGCTACTGGCAGATGCCGGCCTGGCCGCAGGACAGCTTTGCCGGCTGGCAGCTGCGCATCACCTGGAACCACCTGTGGTACCTGGCCTACCTGTGGGTCTACACGCTGATGCTGGCCTTGCTGATGCCCGTCCTGGATACCGCTGCCGTGCATCGCGCCGTGGAGCGCTTCGCCCGTGCGCCGGCGCCGCTGCTGATCGGGGTGCCCAGCCTGCTCTCCTTCGGCTGGGTGGCCTGGCTCGATCCCCGGTTCCCGTCCACCAACCTGCTGTTCGGCGATTGGTACCAGCACGCCAAGTACGGCACGGTATTCCTCGCCGGCTACCTGCTTGCCCGCGCCACCCCGTTCTGGGCGCGCGTGGTCGAGCTGCGCAGGAGCACCCTGTGGGTGGCAGCCGTTGCGGCGAGCTGGTACTTCGGCATCCGCCTCCTGGGGCGGGTGTTGCCGGCCGATTCGGTGCTGCGGCAGTGGCCGGACAGTGTCTGGACGCTGCAGGTGATGGCCAGCCAGTCGCTGTACCTGTGGGCCGTGCTGCTGACCCTGCTCGGCTGGGCCAAGGTGTATCTGGATCGCCCGTTCCGCTGGCTGCCGTACTGCACCGAGGCGGTGTATCCCTGGTACATCCTGCACCAGAGCCTGATCATCGCGCTGCTGTTCTGGCTCAAACCGCTGCACCTGGGGCCATGGTGGGAGCCACTGCTGGTCCTGGCCGGAACCGTGGCGGGTTGCCTGGTGCTGCACGAAGGGCTGATCCGGCGCATCGCCTGGCTGCGTCCTCTTTTCGGACTGCGCCGGGAGCCGCTATCGTTGCCGGTCACGCGGGCGGTGGCCCGGCACTGAGGAATACGGATGTTCCAGACCCATTGGCATGTGTGGCTGCAGTCCTTCTTCGATGCAGCGTGGATGTTGCCGCTGATGAACTTCGTCAGCGCGCTGGGCTACGAATGGGCGTACGTGCTGTTGATCGTGGTCTGCAGCTTCGGGGTGCGTCTGCGCGCGGGGTTGGGCATCATGATGGCGGCACTGCTGATGTCGATGGCCACGCACGCGATCAAGCAGGGTGCCGCCCTGCCCCGCCCCAGCGATGTCGACATCCACGTGCTGGACAAGGGCCGGCCGGACCACGCGCTGGTCGCCGATGGCGCCGCCGGATCGTTCTGGACGCTGCCGACCGATGAAGCGATTGCCGCCCTGCGTGCACAGCCGGATCCGGACTACGGATTCATCAGTGGTCATGTGGGCGTGGCCACGGCGGCGATGACGGCGCTGGTGCTGTGCTTCGGCATCCGCAGCCGCGGCTGGCGGCTCGCACTGCTGATCGGATGGCCGCTGTTGATGGCGCTGTCACGCATGTACCTGGGCCGGCACTTCCTGTCCGATGTGCTGGGCGGCTGGCTGGTCGGGATGGCCTTGGGCTGGCTTGCCTGGCAGTGCCTGCCAGCGCCCGCGCGCCGTAATCGAACCCGCCACCTCATCCTCGCCACCCTCGGCGTCGGCGTGACGGCAGCGGCGCTGACGACCGAGTTCGTCCCGGCAGACAGCGCGGGGCGGTATCTGGGGCTGCTGCTGGTGTTCGCCTTCCTGCACTGGCGCGGCTGGCCGCTGGATCCGTACACACCGTGGCAGCGGATCGGGCGCGTCATGGCCGTCATCGGGCTGTATCTCGTCATCAGCCCCGTGCTGGAGGCAGTCGCCGTCGCACTGGCACTCCCTGACGCAGCGGTGGTGGAGGTGGTGTTCGATGCCATCGGCAACGCGGCGATCTTCATGGGCGGCATTGCCCTGGCGGGGTACTGGCCGCTGGCGGCGCGCAGCCTGCCTCGGGCCACCGCCGTCAAATAAACGGCGGCGGCCTCACGGATTCCGCTTGCGGGGGCTCACTTCACCTCGAACTCCCCGACCAGCACCGTTTCCGCACGGTCCTTCAACCGCAGCGTGACCTGCTGGTCGCGCTGGTCGCGGCTGCCCCATCGGGTGCTCAGGCGCAGCATCAAGGTGGTGGCGCCGGTGACCAGCTGCTCGCGGCTGCCGAAGTAGTTCGCTTCGATCCGGTAGATGCCCGGCTTGGCATCGCGCAACGAGAACTGCTCCGGGCCATAGCCGCCGGTGAAGTCCTGCGACATCTGCCCGCCCTGGTAGGTCAGCCGGTTGCCGTAGTAGGCGCGCTCGCCATTGGGATCGGTGACCCACAGGTCCATGTCGCTGTTGTCGCTGTCCCAGCTCAGCACCACGCGCAGGTCCAGCGGCATCGCACGGCGCAGGCGTGGATCGATGGCCGAGGCGTCCACACGCTCGCGCGCGATCAGCCGGGTCAGTTCGTCCAGCGCGATCAGCGAGATGCCGTCGAACCGCCCATCCCACGGGCGCACCACCACTTCATACAGCGATGCCACCGCCGCCTGGTGCTGCCCGGCCGCTTCCAGGGCCAGGCCCAGGTCACGGAAACTCTGCGGCTCTTCCTCGCCCATCGCCAGCACCTGGCGGAACACCGGCACCGCCAGCGCGGGCGCCTTGGCCTGCATAAGGCGATAGCCGAGCACGCGCAGCACGTGGCGGTTTTCCAGTTCCATCTCGGCGAGGTTGGAGAGCACGCGCAGGGCCAGCTCCCGCTGTCCGCTGGCCAGCAGCAGATCGGCCACGTCCAGATAGAACGCGCTGCTGCCGGCGTGCTGTTCGCGCTCCTGCAGGTACAGCGGATACAGCTGCGCCGGCGTGGCATCGCGCAGGCGGCGCGCATAGGCCGAATCCGGTGCCCACGGTGCCAGCGTCAGTGTGATCTGGCCGCTGTTGGCCCTGGGTGCCGATTTGGGGCGACGCTCGGAGGTGGCCTCCGCCTCATCGGCCGCCGCCGAGGCGGTCAGCTCGACACGGTCCAGCGCCATCGGCGCTGCAGGTGCCGGCGGTGGCGCGGCCATCGCCATGGCCACCGACGCGGCGACGGATCGGGATTCCTGCTTGGGCTGCGGCGGCGTATCTTTTGGCCAGCGGGTATTCCACCACTGTTCGCGCTCGGCGAACTGGCCGGCGATGCCATCCAGGCGGCGCTTCCGCTCGGTTGCCACGTCGGCCACCGTCAACGCATGGCGCTGGTCGTAGGCCGCGCGCAGCGGGGCCGGCGGGCGGATGCCATAGCGCAGATAGTCCTCCAGCGTCTCCAGGACCAGCAGCGACGTATCGGCCGTCACGATCCCGAACTGCCGGGCCAGCGCTTTGGCGGCCGGCGCCCCGGCGGAGTCCGCCGCCAGTGCTGCCAACCGGTCATTCGCCCACGCGTGAGCGACCAGGCCGCCGTCGACCGCACGCGCGTTCGCGACGTTGAGCGTGACCGGCTGCGGATCGCTGTCGCCACCACGCAGGGACAGCAGCACCGTCGCATCGGGACGCAGCACGCGGCCGGTGACGCGAATCCAGCCCTGCGCAGCCCGCGAGGCATCCACGCTCACGTCCTCCACGCCACGTGCCAGCACATCGGTCACTTCGGCGGGCTGCCGCAGCAGCAGCGGCATTACCGTCTCCACCTCCGCCTCGTCGCGCAGCTGCAGCAGCTGACCATGATGGGCGCTGGTCCACGCACGAAGGCGCGGCGCGTCGGTCTTCGCACCGGCGCTGCTCAATGCATACAGGCGCTGATCGGGCGACAGGGTGGGCAACGTCTGGCGGCCATAGTTGGCCAGGCCATCGCTGACCAGCAGGTACTCGCCGATCGTGCGGTTCGGCGTCCAGTCGCCCAGCGCACTGGCGCCATCATGAGGCAGCGCCAGCAGGTACTCGCGCAGCGCCGACCAGTTGCCCCGGGTGATCGGGAACTCGCGCGGCGCTTCGCTGCGGTCACGCAGCACCGTCAGCTGGACCTGGCCCGTGCCGAACGCCTGGAAATAGCGGTCCAGCACGGCCAGTTCAGCCGCACGGTTACGCGTACCGGCCGAACCGGAGGCATCCCAGAGCAGACCGATGCGCGCAGGCAGGACGCGCGCGGCGGTCGGGGGGCGGACCGGCACGCTGGCCAGCAGATAGCGCTGCCCATCCTGCAGCCCGGTGACCACGTCAGTGCTGCGCGCGAGCGGCAGGCTCCATTGCAGTTGGGCAGGCAGGTCCGCGCCTCGCCCCTGCCACTGCGCCGCGTAGGCATCGGTCTTCAACGTAAACCCGAGAGGATGGACGCCCACGCCGACCGGCTTGCCGGTCCCACTGGTCTCCAACCGCAGCGTCACTTGCTCGGCCTGGCGTGCGAAGGACACCGGCAGTGACCAGTGCACACCCTGCGGCACGGGCGGCAGGCTGTCACGCAGCACCAGCCGCACACGCCGCTCGCCACGCGCCGGGATCGGATACATGCGCAGCCGGAACTGGTTGCCGGCGGTCTGTTCCAGCAGACCCGGATCGACCTGGCGGCGTTCGATTGCCTCGAAGACCTGGCGTCCCTGCGCCTTGGGTACCGGCACCGCATCGCGAAGCGTGCCATCGATATCCAGTGCGAAACCGGCCACCTGCTGGCCGTAGGCCAAGGGAAATTCCAGCTGCCCTTCCAGCACGCGCGCATTGGGATTGTGGAAGGTCAATTCGATCGTGGTTTCGCCGAGCCCTGCCACGACGCGGCTGTCGATGCGGGCCTCGGTCAACCGCACCGGCACCTCGGCACCGGCGACCTGCAGGATGGGTGAGCGTGGCGAGGGAAAACGCCGTGGCTGTGCGTGGGCGCTGGGCAGCTGCCAGCACAGCAGCGCGAGCAGACCGATACTGCGCAGTGCGAGTCCCATGTGACGCTCCTGATCCGATGACCCTCCATTGAACGCACCGCGATCCGCAACGGGGTTGAGCGGTGGCAATCGCCTGTTCCGGTCATGGACGCCTCATCCGCGCTCGGCCAAGATCGCTCTCCACGGATTGATGGACCAAGGATGCCGCATGCGCCTGTTGTTGACCGCCCCGCTGTTGTTGGGGCTCGCCCTGCCCGGTAACGCCGCCGCCCCCATCGAGGGCGTGACGTTCACCCACCACGACTGGACGCTGGCCTGCGACAACACCCGCACCTGCCGCGCCGCCGGTTATCAGGCCGATGACAATGGCGGCGACCCGGTCTCGATCCTGCTCACCCGCGCGGGCGGGCCGGATCAACCGGTCCACGCGGAACTGATGCTCGGCCAGTACGACGACAACACGGCCACCAAGCGGCTCAGCCTGAGTATCAATGGCACCTCGCTGGGCCCGATGCAGTTCGATGCCGCCGAGGGCACCGCCAACTTTTCCGCGAAGCAACTCGCTGCCCTGCTCGCTTCGCTGGCACGCAACAGCCGCATCGAGCTTATGGGCGACGATGGCGCGCGCTGGACGGTTTCCGATCAGGGCGCCTCGGCCGTGCTGTTGAAGATGGATGCGTTCCAGGGCCGCCTGGGCACACCCGGTGCGCTGATGCGCAAGGGCACGCTGGCCGAGTCCTCGGTGCCGCCCGCACTGCCGGTGCCGGTCGTGCAGCTGGGCAAGCCGGTGGCCACCCGCCCGGCGGATACGGCGCTCGCCGCGTCGCCCGCGCTGCGCGCCGCGCTGGCCGCGGTGACGTCGGCCGACGACTGCGAAGCGTTGGGCGCCGGCGGCAGCCTGTCACCGGACGGCGAACCCGAAGCGCTGACCGTACAGCGGCTCAGTGCCGACAAGCTGCTGGTGTCGCTGAGTTGCTGGCGCGGGGCCTACAACACCGGCGACGGCTACTGGGTGATCAACGACCGCGCGCCGTACCAGCCGCGGCTGGTCACCACGGCAGCCGTGGGGGATGAGGTGCGCACCATCCAGGAGGCGCAGAAGGGCCGTGGCCTCGGCGACTGCTGGTCCACCACCACGTGGGGCTGGACCGGCTCGCAGTTCGTGAAGACGGCCGATTCCAGCACCGGGTTGTGCCGCCTGGTTGCCGCCGGTGGCGCCTGGGAAATGCCGACGCTGGTGACGCAGGTACGCGAGTAAGCCGCATCCGCGCCGCCGTCACGCGTCGGCGCAGTGCTCCACAATCAACTGGATCGCGCCGCCGCCCCGGTAATCATCGCTGACCAGCCGGTAGGCGATATGCACCTGGTTGGCCGGTGCATTGCCGGTCCAGCCGCTGAAGTGGATGGCGCTGATCGGCTCGGCACGGCCGGGCACGCGCAGGCTCAGCTTGAGGTGTTTCTCTTTGAGCACCTGCCAGCGCGCCACCTGGAAGTGACCATCGAACAGTGGCTCGGGGAAGCCCTGCCCCCACGGCCCGGCCAGGCGCAGCGCCTCGGCATGGGCGAAATCCAGTTCCTGCGGCAGCAGCTCGCCATCGGTCAGCAGCAGCTGCTGCAGCGAGAGCGGGTCCAGCGTACGTTCCACCACCTCCACAAAGGCCTGCTCGAAGGCGGCCAGCTGCGCGTGCGGCAGGCTCAGCCCGGCGGCCATCGCATGCCCACCGAACTTGTCGATCAGGCCCGGGTGCGCGGCGTTGACCAAGGCCAGCGCGTCACGGATATGGAAGCCAGGGATCGAGCGCGCCGAGCCACGCAGCGAATCGCCACCTGGCTCTGAAGGCGCAAACGCAATCACCGGCCGATGCAGGCGATCTTTCATCTTCGACGCCACCAGCCCCACCACCCCCGGATGCCACTCGGCATCGAACAGGCAGGCCGCAACCGGGCGCACGCCCTCGGCACTGAGCACCGCACGGGACACGGCCAGCTCGGCGTCGTCGGTCATCAACTGCTGCACCGCACGGCGCTCGGTGTTGATCGACTCCAGCGTCGTGGCGATCTCACGCGCATGTGCGCGGTCTTCGGTGAGCAGCAGTTCGATGCCCAGCGCCATGTCTTCCAGCCGGCCGGCCGCATTCAAACGTGGGCCCAGCGCGAAACCGATGTCGCTGCCGGTCAGCCGCGAGGCATCGCGCCCGCTGGCTTCGATCAGCGCCTGCAGCCCGACGCAGCCCTTGCCGCTGCGCAGCCGGCGCAGGCCAGCCGAGACCAGGGCGCGGTTGTTGTCATCCAGCGCCACCAGATCGGCGACGGTACCGACCGCGACCAGGTCGAGCAGGGTCAGCAGGTCCGGCTCCGTGGCCGTGGCGTACGCGCCCTGCTCGCGCAGGTGGCGGCGCAGCGCCATCAACACGTAGAAGATCACCCCGACGCCGGCCAGTGCCTTGCTGGGGAACGCATCGCCGCTGATGTTGGGGTCGACGATGGCATCGGCCGGCGGCAGGTGCTCGCCCGGCAGATGATGATCGGTGACCAGTACTTTCCAGCCCAGCGCCTTGGCGGCGTTGACGCCGGCGTGGCAGGCGATGCCATGGTCGACCGTGACCAGCAGCCCGGGGTTGAGTGGGGCCAGTTCGGCCACCAGTGACGGCGACAGCCCATAGCCGTGCAGCATGCGGTTGGGCACGGCATGCACAACATCGCGCGCGCCGAGCATGCGCAGGCCGCGCACGCCAACCGCACAGGCCGTGGCGCCGTCGCAGTCGAAATCACCGACGATCAGGATGCGTTCGTTGTTGGCGATCGCATCGGCCAGCAGTGTCACCGCAGCCTGCATGCTGCCGAGCAGGTCAGGCGCAAGCAGCTGGGCCAGTTTCGGCTGGGCCTGTGCGGCATCCGTGACGCCGCGGGCGGCATACAGGCGCTGCAGCAACGGCAACATGGACGAGGGCCACTCGCTGGCGGCGGCGGCAGGACGGCGCTGGATACGGGGTGCTTCAGACTGGGTCAAAACGGGCTCGATCGATGACGTGCGCGACCATGATACTGCTCGGGGAACGCATCCACGCATGGCGTGGATCTACCCCGGAATACCGGCAGTAAAACGGTAGATCCACGCCATGCGTGGATGGCGCGCCGGAGACGGCCACTGTCCCGCGGTTCTTCGACGGACTCAGAGCTCGTGCAGTTGCACCGGCTTCTTCCAGAACCGCCAGCGCTGGGCCTTGTCGATCTCCACGCGGGTGCCGTCCTCGAAATCCAGCACCAGCCGCTTCAACTCCCCGCGTGCGATCGCCGCCAGCAACGGGCGGATCGCATCGTTGCCCAGCTGTTCCAGCGAACGCAGCTGGCGCAGGTCCACCAGGGCATCCACGGTCTGCTCGCCATCGGCCTGCAGACCCGCGGCCTTGGCCAGCGCCTGCAGCAGCGCATCGCGGCTGCGGACCTGGGCATGCGCGGTGGTCACACGTTCGGGCAGCTCACCGCCACCCCAGAACCACAGCGAATTGATCGCGCGCTTGCCCTCGCTCACGCGCTGCTGGTTCCACGCATGCTGGTGCAGCACCACCTGCGCTTCGGTCAGCAGGGCGCGCCAGCGGCGGCCGGCATCGCCTTCGGGCAGATGGGCGAATAGATCATCGCCGAGCACTTCATCCGGCTCGGCAAAGGCTGGCAGGGCCGTGCCCGGCGGAAGACGCAGGTACCAGCGCGACGGCACCGGGGCATCCAGCACGAAACCGAACCCGGCAAACAACGGCTGCAACGCCGGCAGCAGGTGCATGACATCGGCCAGATCGGGACGCAGGGTATCCCCGTGCCCCATCAGGCGGGCGCCATGCATGTCCGGCACCACGTTGGCCGGATCGGCCCGCAACCACACCGCCCCGTCGGCATCGCCGACATCCAGCTGGCGGGTCAGGGCGGCGGCAGACCACGCGTCCGGCTGCGTCTGGAAATGCCGACGCAGCTGGGCCCGTTCGCCTGCCTCGGCGCTGCGGCGCTGCGCACGCCCCAGCGCCTTGGCGACGTCATCGGGCAACGGCGCCGCCGGAAACCGGCTGCGCGCCGGCAGCAACAACGTCGCCGTGGCCATCGCGGTCAGTCCAGGTACTGGACGCTGACGATTTCGTACTCGCGCTGGCCGGCCGGCGCGTCGATGGTGACCGCATCGCCTTCCAGCTTGCCGATCAGGGCGCGCGCCAGCGGCGAGGAGATCGCGATCAGGCCCAGCTTGATGTCCGCTTCCAGGTCGCCAACGATCTGGTAGCGCTTTTCTTCATCACTCTCCACGTCCGACAACTCGACCGTGGCGCCGAACACCACCTTGCTGCCGGCGTTGAGCTTGGTGATGTCGATGATCTCGGCATGCGACAGCTCGCCTTCCAGCTGCTTGATGCGGCCTTCGATGAAGCCCTGCTCTTCGCGCGCGGCGTGGTACTCGGCGTTCTCCTTGAGATCGCCGTGCTCACGGGCCTCGGCGATCGCCGCGATGACCTTCGGGCGCTTGACCGACTTCAGGTGGTCAAGCTCTTCGCGCAGACGCTGCGCGCCCTTCAGGGTGATCGGTGCTCTCATGCGTTCAACTCCTTGTGCAGTTCCTGCAGCGACCAGACCGGGCCGGTCCCGCGGAATTCCAGTGATTGCACCAGCGCCTTGGCGCCGGCAATGGTGGTCGAATAGGTGACCCGATGCTGCAGCGCCTCGCGACGGATCGAGAACGAGTCGTTGATCGCCGCGCGACCTTCGGTCGTGTTGACGATGTAGACGATCTCGCCGTTCTTGATCGAATCGACGATGTGCGGACGGCCTTCGACGACCTTGTTGACGATCTCGCAGTCCATGCCGTGCTGCTGCAGCCACGCCGCGGTGCCACGGGTGGCGACCAGGGTGTAGCCACGCTCGAGCAGGGCCTGGGCCACCGGCAGGACGCGCTTCTTGTCCGGATCACGGACCGAGACGAAGGCCTTGCCCAGCGGCGGGGCCTTGATGCCACCGGCTTCCTGCGCACGCGCGAAGGCGGCGCTGAAGCTGCGGCCCACGCCCATCACCTCACCGGTGGAGCGCATCTCCGGCCCGAGGATCGGGTCGACGCCCTGGAACTTGGCGAACGGGAAGATCGCTTCCTTGACCGAGTAGTAGCCCGGCACGATTTCCTTGGTGGCGCCCTGCTCGGCCAGCGTCTTGCCGGCCATGCAGCGCGCGGCGATCTTGGCCAGCGGCATGCCGGTGGCCTTGGAGACGAACGGCACGGTGCGCGAGGCACGCGGGTTCACTTCCAGCAGGTAGACGATGTCTTCGCCGTTCTCGCCGGCCTGGATCGCGAACTGGGTGTTCATCAGGCCGACCACGTTCAGGGCCTTGGCCAGCTCCACCACCTGGCGACGCAGCTCGGCCTGGGTTTCAGCGGACAGCGAGTACGGCGGCAGCGAGCAGGACGAATCGCCCGAATGCACGCCGGCTTCTTCGATGTGCTCCATCACGCCGCCGATCAGTACGTTGCCGTCCTTGTCGGCAATGATGTCCACGTCCACTTCCACGGCATTGTCCAGGAAGCGGTCCAGCAGCACGGGCGAATCGTTGGACACCTTCACCGCGTCACGCACGTAGCGGGCCAGGTCGGATTCGCCGTACACGATTTCCATCGCGCGGCCGCCCAGCACGTAGCTCGGGCGCACCACCAGCGGGTAGCCGATTTCGCGCGCCAGCAGCAGGGCTTCCTGGTCGTTGCGGGCGATGCGGTTCGGCGGCTGCTTCAGGCCGAGCTTGTCCACCAGCTGCTGGAAACGCTCGCGGTCTTCGGCCAGATCGATGGAGTCCGGCGAGGTGCCGATCACCGGCACGCCGTTGGCTTCAAGCGCGCGCGCCAGCTTCAGCGGGGTCTGGCCGCCGTACTGCACGATCACGCCCTTGGGCTGTTCCAGCTCGACGATCTCCAGCACGTCTTCCAGCGTCAGCGGCTCGAAGTACAGGCGGTCGGAGGTGTCGTAATCAGTGGAGACGGTTTCCGGGTTGCAGTTGACCATGATGGTTTCAAAGCCATCATCGCGCAGCGCCAGCGCGGCGTGCACGCAGCAGTAGTCGAACTCGATGCCCTGGCCGATGCGGTTCGGACCGCCGCCCAGGATCATGATCTTGTCGCGGTTGCTCGGGGCCGCTTCGCACTCGTCCTCGTAGGTCGAGTACAGGTAGGCGGTGCTGGTGGCGAACTCGGCGGCGCACGAATCCACGCGCTTGTACACCGGGCGTACCTTGTGGGCACGACGCAGCGCGCGCACGGCCGCTTCGTTGGTGCCGGTCAGTTCGGCCAGGCGGGCGTCGGAGAAACCGGCGCGCTTGAGCTTGCGCAGGCGTGCGGCGTCCAGTGCATCGATGCCGTCGGCGGCCACCTCGGCCTCGGCCTGGATGATCTCTTCGATCTGGTCCAGGAACCACGGGTCGATGTGCGACAGCGCGAAGACCTCTTCCACGCTGAAGCCGGCGCGGAACGCATCACCCACGAAGAACAGGCGCTCCGGGCCCGGGGCCTTGAGCTCGCGCTTGAGGGTGGTGATGTCGTCTTCGTTGGCCAGGTCCAGGCCGGTCGGGTCCAGCCCGATCTTGCCGGTTTCCAAGCCACGCAGGGCCTTCTGCAGCGACTCCTGGAAGGTGCGGCCCATCGCCATCACCTCGCCCACCGACTTCATCTGGGTGGTCAGGCGTGCGTCGGCGGCCGGGAACTTCTCGAAGGCGAAGCGCGGGATCTTGGTGACGACATAGTCGATCGACGGCTCGAACGAGGCCGGGGTCAGGCCACCGGTGATCTCGTTCTTCAATTCGTCCAGGGTGTAACCCACGGCCAGCTTGGCCGCGACCTTGGCGATCGGGAAGCCGGTGGCCTTGGAGGCCAGCGCCGAGGAGCGCGACACGCGCGGGTTCATTTCGATCACCACCACGCGGCCGGTGGTCGGGCTGATGCCGAACTGCACGTTCGAGCCGCCGGTGTCCACACCGATCTTGCGCAGCACGGCGATGGAGGCATCGCGCAGGCGCTGGTATTCCTTGTCGGTCAGGGTCTGGGCCGGGGCCACGGTGATCGAGTCACCGGTGTGCACGCCCATCGGGTCCAGGTTTTCGATCGAGCAGACGATGATGCAGTTGTCGGCGGTGTCGCGCACCACCTCCATCTCGAATTCCTTCCAGCCCAGCACCGACTCTTCCACCAGCACTTCGGTGGTCGGCGACAGCTCCAGGCCGCGGGTCACGATATCGACCAGCTCTTCGCGGTTGTAGGCGATGCCGCCACCGCTGCCGCCCAGGGTGAAGCTGGGGCGGATGATGGTCGGGTAGCCGACGCGGGTCTGGATCTCGATTGCTTCTTCCAGCGTGTGCGCCACCGCGGCGGACGGACACTCCAGGCCGATCTCACCCATCGCCACGCGGAACAGCTCGCGGTCTTCGGCCATGCGGATGGCGTCGCGCTTGGCGCCGATCAGCTCGACGTTGTACTTCTCCAGCACGCCGTTGTCGGCCAGGTCCAGCGCGCAGTTCAGCGCGGTCTGGCCACCCATGGTCGGCAGCAGCGCATCGGGCTTTTCCTTGGCGATGATCTTCTCGACCGTCTGCCAGTTGATCGGCTCGATGTAGACGGCGTCGGCCATCTCCGGGTCGGTCATGATCGTGGCCGGATTGCTGTTGACCAGCACCACGCGGTAACCCTCGTCGCGCAGTGCCTTGCAGGCCTGCGCGCCAGAGTAGTCGAACTCACAGGCCTGGCCGATGACGATCGGGCCAGCACCGATGATGAGGATGGTTTTAAGGTCAGTGCGCTTGGGCATTGTCTTCTCTAAGTCTGGACAGCGAGGCAGATGGGGGTGATCGCACGCTGTCGATCAGGAAATATCGTCGGGGTTCAGCGCGATCCGGCACTGGTCCTGCAGTCCTTTGGCCAGCTGCACGCCGATGTCGTCGGGCAGCTCCGATTCGATGTCGAGCGTGGCGATGAAGCGGGTGTAGGCCGGGCTGGCCAGGAACGCAGCCACTTCGGCGCGCTCAGCTTCACTCAGATCCACGTTGGACTTTTCGGCGATCGTCGATGGATTCGCAGCGGCGAAGGCCGAGGAGAGGCTCTTGCCCCCGGGGGTGCCCAGGAAGCGCGACCACTCCGCGATCACCTCGTCGCCGTCGTTGCCGAGGCCGGAGATCACCGAACGACGGAACTGTGCGTCGAGCAGACTCTTGATCGGCGCATGCGCGCACTGGCGATCGGTCTCGGGCAGCGCATTGAGCGCGGGCACGTTGTCGACCATCAGCTTGGCCATGTCCGTGCCCAGCGTGCCCAGGCCCAGCGACTGGACCACCGCCCGCACCTCCGCATCCGTGGCCGGTGCGGCCTGGGCCACACCGGTGAAGCACAACAGCGACAGCAGCAGCACGGGGCTGCGCATCACGCCTTGGCCTCGGCCATCAGGGTCACGAAGCGGTCGAACAGCGGACCGACGTCATGCGGGCCCGGCGAGGCTTCCGGATGGCCCTGGAACGAGAACGCCGGAACGTCGGTGCGGGCGATGCCCTGGTTGGTGCCGTCGAACAGCGAGCGGTGGGTCACGCGCAGGGTGGCCGGCAGCGAGGCTTCATCCACCGCGAAGCCATGGTTCTGCGAGGTGATCATCACGCGGCCACCGTCCAGGTCCTGGACCGGGTGGTTGGCGCCGTGATGGCCGTGGCCCATCTTGACCGTCTTCGCACCGGAGGCCAGCGCCAGCAGCTGATGACCCAGGCAGATGCCGAAGGTCGGCACCTTCTTCTCGAGGAAGGTCTTGATGGCGGCGATCGCGTAATCGCACGGTTCCGGGTCGCCCGGGCCGTTGGAGAGGAACACGCCGTCCGGGTTCATCGCCAGCACTTCGGCGGCCGGGGTCTGCGCCGGCACCACGGTCAGCTCGCAGCCGCGTTCGGCCAGCATGCGCAGGATGTTGAGCTTGGCGCCGAAGTCATAGGCCACCACCTTGAAACGCGGTGCGGCGTTGACGAAGGCGTTGCTGTCCAGATCCAGCTGGCCCTCGGTCCAGGTGTAGCGCTTGTCGGTGCTGACCACTTTGGCCAGATCCATGCCCTTCAGGCCGGGGAACGTGCGGGCCGCTTCCAGCGCCGTTTCCACGCTCAGCCCTTCGCCGGCCATCAGCGCACCGTTCTGGGCGCCGCGCTCGCGCAGGATGCGCGTCAGCTTGCGGGTATCGATCCCGGAAATGGCGACTACGCCGCGCTGGATCAGCCAATCCTGCAGCGACACCTGGCTGCGCCAGTTGCTCGGGCGGCGCGGCACATCGCGCACGATCAGGCCGGCCGACCACACCTTGGCCGCTTCGTCGTCCTGGTCGGTCATGCCGGTATTGCCGATATGCGGGTAGGTCAGCGTGACCATCTGCCGGGCGTAGGAAGGATCGGTCAACACTTCCTGATAGCCGGTCATGGCGGTGTTGAACACCACCTCACCAACGGACAGGCCGGGCGCGCCTACGGATTCGCCCTCGAATACGGTGCCGTCTTCGAGGACGAGGATTGCGGCTTGGGTCACGGAAATCTCACTTTGGCTACCGAGGGGTCGCCGAAGTCACGCCTGCGCTTCACGAAAAAGCGGCTGCAAAAAAGCGCGGACTGCGGTTCTGGACCGGTCCGGCTGTCGTGATTCGGCGAGCGGGAATTGTAAAGGGAAGCCGGGTTCGACGCCAGTATCCGCGTGCAATTGCCCTATTCAGCCCGACAGAGGGCATGGCGCCGGTTCAGGCGCCTGCCCCAGCTGGCCGCGCGGGCCCCATTCAGACGGCGGGCGGCGGGCTGGCGCCATCCAGCAGGTCGCGGACCCGATAGCTGCCCGGGGCGCGGCCCGGCAGCTGGGCCGCGGCAAACAGCGCGCCACGGGCGAAGATGTCGCGGTTGGTGGCGCGGTGGGTCAGCTCGATGCGCTCGCCCAGCCCGGTGAACTGCACCAGGTGCTCGCCCACGATGTCCCCGGCACGCAGGCTGGCGTAGTGCGGGTGCGCCCCGCCCTTCTCCGCCGCGGCGCCCAGGGTCAGGGCGGTACCGGAAGGCGCATCCTTCTTCTGGGTGTGGTGGGATTCGACGATATCGCAGTCCCAGCCGGCCAGCGCCGCTGCGGCCCGCTCCACCAGTTCATCCAGCACCGCCACGCCCAGGCTGAAGTTCGAGGCCCAGACCAGTGGAATCCGGCCCGCCGCCTGGATCAGTGCCTGGCGCTGCGTCTCGCTGACGCCGGTGGTGCCGGACACGAAGCCCGCACCGCGCTCCACGCACAGCGCCAGCACCGGATCAAAGCCCTCGGGCAGGCTGAAATCGATGGCGACATCGAACTGGGGCGCGCCGGCCAGCTCGCTGCTGGCGAAATGCGGCACGCCGTCCACCACACGCTGGGCAGGCGAGCGGCGGGTGACCGCGGCCACGACCTGCAGGGCGGGATTGTCGGCGGCAAGACGGAGCAGCGCCTGGCCCATGCGGCCGGAGGCACCGTGGATGAGCAAACGTAGGGGAGTGGTAGTCATGCACGCAGGCTAGCGGGTGGTGGTGAGGCTGCACAAGAGGTTTTGGCGCAGCCCTGCCCTGGCGGCTCAGTGCTGCTTCGGGGGCGTCGGCCCACAACTGTCGCAGCCGCCACACGCACCACCGCCACCCGTGGCAGGTGGTGCGATCTTCCGGCCAAGCGCCTGCAGCCAGGCGGCGCGCTGCGGCTTCACCAGCCCCAGCGCGATCGCCCCGCGCGCCTTGCGCACGGTGCCGGGGAACTGCTTCTTCATCACCACCCACGCGCTGACCAGCACGGCCAGCGCGATCACGGCGTACTGCAGCAGCAGGCCGGTCTCCATCAGCCGCCACCCAAGGCCACGGTCACCTGGTAGGTGATCAGCGAGGCGATGTACGCGGCCGCGAACAGGTAGAAGGTGGCAAAGCCCATCTGCTTCCACGAGTTGGTTTCGCGCTTGATCGTGGCCAGCGTCGAAATGCACATCGGCGCGTAGATGTACCAGACCAGCAGCGACAGCGCGGTGGCCAGCGACCAGCCATCGCTGATCAGCGGGGTCAGCGCCTGGCTGGCGGCATCGTCATCGGCGGCCGACAGTGCGTAGACCGTGGCCAGCGAGGCCACCGCGACTTCACGCGCGGCCAGGCCCGGAATCAGCGCGATGCAGATCTGCCAGTTGAAGCCCAGCGGCGCGAAGAACACCGCCATGGCGTGGCCGATCTGACCGGCGAAGCTGTAGTCGATCGCCGGCATGGTCGCGTTCTCCGGCGCGCCCGGGAAGGACAGCAGGAACCACAGCAGGATGGTCAGCGCCAGGATGATGCCGCCCACGCGCTTGAGGAAGATCATGCCGCGCTCGTACAGGCCCACCGCCAGATCACGCGGGTGCGGGATGCGGTAGGACGGCAGTTCCAGCATCAACGGATGCTCGCTCTTGTCGCGGCGCCACTTCTTCATGGTCCAGGACATCAGCAGCGCGCTGAGAATGCCGGCCGCATACAACCCGAACAGCACCAGGCCCTGCTGGTTGAACACGCCCCAGATCTGCTTCTGCGGGATGAAGGCGCCGATCAGCAGCGCATACACCGGCAGGCGCGCCGAACAGGTCATCAGCGGCGCGACCAGGATCGTGGCCAGCCGGTCGCGCGGGTCCTGGATGCTGCGGGTGGACATGATGCCCGGCACCGCGCAGGCGAAGCTGGACAGCAACGGGATGAACGAACGGCCGGACAGGCCGGCCGCGGCCATCATGCGATCCAGCAGGAAAGCCGCGCGCGGCAGGTAACCGGATTCTTCCAACGCCAGGATGAAGGCGAACAGGATCAGGATCTGCGGCAGGAACACGATCACGCCCCCCACGCCGGCAATGATGCCGTCGGTAAGCAGGCTGTTGAGCGGGCCCTCGGGGAGCGCGCCGCCGATCCAGCCCCCCAGCGCGGCCGTGCCGGCCTCGATCAGGTCCATCACCGGCGTGGCCCAGGCATACACCGCCTGGAAGATCAGGAACATCACCACCGCCAGGGTCAGCAGCCCGAACACCGGGTGCAGCAGCCAGCGGTCAAGCGCGTCGTCGATCTTCGCCGTCCGCGTCGGCATGCTGACCGAGGCGGCGAGGATGTCACGCACCTGGGCGTGGTAGTCGGCCTGCGCCGCGGGCACCGCCACCGGGGCCTGCAGGTGCGGCACCATCGCATCCAGGCGCTCCACCAGCCTGGCCGCGCCGTTGCGGCGCACCGCCACGGTCTCGACCACCGGCACGCCCAGCGCCTGTTCCAGCGCCTGGACGTCGATCTTGATGCCACGCCGCTCGGCCGCATCGACCATGTTCAGCGCCACGATCATCGGCTTGCCCAGCTCGCGCAGTTCCAGCGCGAAGCGCAGGTGCAGGCGCAGGTTGGTGGCATCGATCACGCACAGCAGCACGTCCGGGGGGGCCTCGCCCGGGTAGAAGCCCCGGCACAGGTCCCGGGTGATCGCCTCGTCCAGGCTGGCCGGCTGCAGGCTGTAGGCGCCCGGCAGATCGAGGACGGCGAATTCGCGGCCGGACGGCGCGCGCAGGCGGCCTTCCTTGCGCTCCACGGTTACGCCGGTGTAATTGGCTACTTTCTGGCGGCTGCCGGTCAGCTGGTTGAACAGCGCGGTCTTGCCGCTGTTCGGATTACCGACCAGGGCGATGCGCAGGGCGTTGGCGGCAGCGCTCATGCGCGGGCCTCCTGGCCCTGCAGCGCGGTGACCACGATGCGGGCGGCCTCACTGCGGCGCAGGGCGAAGCGCGTGAACCCGACCTGCACCAGCAGCGGCTCGGCGCCGACCGGACCACGGGCTACCAGACGGACCTCTTCCCCTTTGACGAAGCCAAGCTCCTTCAGGCGGCGGGCGATCGCATCGTTTGCGTGTAGTTCCTGCACGGACTCCACCAGGGCGGAGCTGTACAGCGCCAGATCGGACAACGTCACGGAGCGCCTTCTCGATGATAGGAATGGTTATCAATTCTACCATCGCCGCGCCGCGTCATTGCCCGTGACCAACGGCCCGCTATGATCTGTACATGTATGGAGTAAACCCGCCCATGAGTGACGCATTACGGATTGAACGCAGCGCCTCGGTGCTGACCCTGTGGCTGAACCGCCCGACCCTGCACAATGCCTTCGACGCCTCGTTGATCGCCCAGCTGACCGCCGCACTGGAGGCCGCCGGACGCGACGACCATGTCCGCGCGGTGGTGCTGGCCGGGGAAGGCGCCTCCTTCTCGGCAGGTGCGGACATGCAGTGGATGCGTGGCATGGCCGCCGCCAGCGAGGAGGACAACCGCCAGGATTCGCTTGCCCTGGCCCGCCTGATGCGGACCCTGGACGAGCTGCCCAAGCCGACGATCGCCCGCGTGCAGGGTGCCGCCTTCGGTGGCGGGGTCGGCCTGGTGGCCTGCTGCGATATCGCCATCGCCAGCACCAGCGCCCGCTTCGGCCTGACCGAAAGCCGCCTGGGCCTGCTGCCGGCGGTGATCTCGCCCTATGTCATTGACGCGATCGGCCCGCGCCAGGCCCGCCGCTGGTTTGCCACCGGCGAGCATTTCGACGCCGAAACCGCCCTGCGCATCGGCCTGGTGCACCAGCTGATCGAGCCGGAACGGATCGACGAGGCCGTCCAGCGCCAGCTCGGCCTGCTCGACAAGGCCGGCCCGGTGGCCTCGGCCTCGGCCAAGGACCTGGTCCGGCGCGTGGCGCTGGGCCGCGACCGGGACGCCACCGACCGCGACAACGCGGCGCTGATCGCCCGCCTGCGGGTCTCGGCCGAAGGCCAGGAAGGCCTCGGGGCCTTCCTCGACAAGCGCTCCCCGCATTGGGTCACCCAGGACTGAGGACAGCGTCATGCTCGACCATGTAGGTATCCGCTGCGCCGACTTCGGGTGCAGCCTGGCGTTCTTCCAGCAGGCCCTGGCGCCGCTGGGCATCACCGTGGTGATGCAGGTCTCGGCCGCCCAGACCGGCGAGCATGACCACGCCGGCTTCGGGAGTAGCGGCAAACCGGACTTCTGGATCAGCAACGCCCCCGGCGCCCATGGCGGCGTGCACCTGGCCTTCAGCGCGACCCGGCGGGCCGACGTGGACGCCTTCCACCGTGCGGCACTGGCGGCCGGTGGCACCGACAATGGCGCCCCGGGCATCCGCGAGCATTACCACCCCGATTATTACGGGGCGTTCGTGCTCGATCCGGACGGCAACAACATCGAAGCGGTCTGCCACCACCCCGGCTGACCGCGTACGCCGGCGGGATGGCCGCTTTGTCGCCCATCCCGCGTATCCCCTTTTCGTGGCCCGCCGGGGAACGTGGGCCGCCATTCGCCTGACAGGAATCTCCGTGACCTCTACCCCACCCCGCCCCCTGCTGGTCGTCCGTCGCTCCGTTCGCGGAGGGCCGGCACATGGATGACTTCGTCCGCATCGTCGAGGTCGGCCCGCGCGACGGGCTGCAGAACGAAGCCCAGCCGGTGGCCACCGCCGACAAGATCGAACTGATCCGCCAACTCTCGCTGACCGGGCTGCGCACCATCGAGGCGACCAGTTTCGTCAGCCCGCGCTGGGTGCCGCAACTGGCCGACGCCGCCGAGGTGTACACCGGCATCGAGCGCCGCCCGGGCATCGATTACCCGGTGCTGGTCCCCAACGAACAGGGCTATGACCGCGCACGCGCGGTGGGCGTGCAGGAAGTGGCGGTGTTCACGGCCGCCTCGGAAACCTTCAACCGCACCAACACCAATGCCGGCATCGACGAATCGCTGGCCCGTTTCGCACCGATCCTGGAGCGGGCCAAGGCCGACGGGGTGAAGGTGCGTGGCTACGTCTCCACCGTGCTTGGCTGCCCCTACCAGGGCGAGGTCGCGGTGAGCGAGGTAGTGCGCGTCGCGCGCGCGCTGTACGAGATGGGCTGTTACGAAATCTCGCTCGGCGACACCATCGGCGTCGGCACGCCGCGCAAGGCCCGCGCGATGCTCAAGGCGGTCGCCGGCGAACTGCCGATGGCCGCGCTGGCTGTGCACTTCCATGACACCTATGGCCAGGCCCTGGCCAACATCGATGCCTGCCTGGAAGAAGGCGTGCGCGTGGTCGATTCGGCGGTCTCCGGAGCGGGCGGCTGCCCGTATGCCAAGGGCGCCAGCGGCAACGTCGCCAGCGAAGACGTGGTCTACATGCTGCATGGCATCGGCATGCGCACCGGCATCGATCTGCCGGCGCTGGCCGCCACCGGGCGCTGGCTGGCCGCACGGCTGGGGCGCGAGACCGGCAGCAAGACCGGCAGGGCGCTGGCGGCGACATGAAAAGCGGCGGCCCGCGCAAGGACGCTGCGGTAGGTGATCATCTCACCGCCCACGTCCACGCGCTGGCCGCCCTGCAACGCGCCCTGGCACAGTCACCGGGCGATCTGCGCGGCCTGCTGGAGGAAGTGCAGCAGGCCCTGCAGGAAGCCATGGACGAGCGCCAGCTGGCGCTGCGTCGCTATGCCGCGCTGTTCGATGCGGTCCCGGACCCGGTCAGCATCCTCAGCGAACGCGGCGTGGTGCTGGACCTCAACAAGGCTGGCGTGCGCGCCTATGGCCGTCCCCGCGAGGAAATCGTCGGACAACCGATCGAGCTGCTGAACCCGGACCTGCCGGGCGACCACCTCGATCCGGTCTGGGAGGCGCTGCACCGGGGCGAGACCTATGTCATCGAGGTCACCAACATGCGCGGCGATGGCAGCCGCTTCCCGGTGGAGGTGCATTCGGCCGGCTTCGAGCACCAGGGCGAGCACTGCATCGTGGCGGTGGCGCGCGACCTGAGCAGCCGCTGGCAGGCCGAATCGCGCTACCGGCTGCTGATGGAATCCATCGACAAGGGCGTGATCCTGTTCGATCGCCAGTTGCGGGTGGTCTCGGCCAACCCGGCCGCGCATCGCATTCTCGGCACCGCCGGCACTGGCGGCAGCCTGCAGGCAATGCTTGCCCCGGAAGACTGGATCAGCGTGGACGAGCACGGCCACCCGCTCACCCGCGAGCAATGGCCGGCCAGCGTCTCGCTGCACAGTGGGCGCATCGTGCGCAGCACCATCGTCGGCCTGTACCACCGCCCGCGCGGCCGGATGATCTGGATCTCCACCACCAACGTGCCGGTGTACGGCAACGGGCGCGATGCGCCGGACCATGTGTTCGGCCTGTTCAGCGACATCACCGAACTCAAACGCAACAACACGCTGTTCGACCGCGCGCAGTCGCTGGCGCACATCGGCGGCTGGGAGTGGGACCGCGGCCTGCAGCGGCTGTACCTGACCGACGAGGCGACCCGCATCCTCGGCCAGGAGCTGCCGATGCGCGACATGGCCGAACTGCTGGAATGCCTGCGCGTGGACGACCGCGCGCAGCTGCAGCAGGCGCTGCTGGAGGTGGTCGACCGCCAGGTCTCGTTCGAACTGGAGCTGCAGGGCCAGCGCAGCGATGGGCATTCGTTCTGGGTGCGGATGATCGGCGAGGCCGAGGCCGGGGATGTCGATGCCGCGCGCATCGCCGGCACCGTGCAGGACATCACCGCGCGCAAGCAGGCCGAGGAGACGCTGCGGATCCAGGCGCGCACCGATCCGCTCACCGGGATCATGAATCGCGATGCGGTGCTCAACGACCTGGCCATGCGCTTGGCCAACCCGACCCACTGCCGGGTCGCGGTGCTGTACATCGACCTGGACCGGTTCAAGACCGTCAACGACCTGCTGGGCCACAACGCCGGTGACGAACTGCTGATCGACGCCACCCGCCGCATCGCCACCGCGATCGGCACCGAAGGCCTGCTGGCCCGGTTCGGCGGCGATGAGTTCCTGGTGATCTGCGATACCCGCGACCAGGCCGATCAACCCGAGCGGCTGGCCGATGCGATCACCCGTGCGTTCAGCACCCCGTTCCGCTTCGGTGCCGACGAATTCCCGGTGACCACCAGCATCGGCATCGCGCGTGCGCCTCAGGATGGGCTGCGCCCGCAGCAGCTGATCCAGAACGCGGACATCGCCATGTACGACTGCAAGCGGCGCACCCGCAACGGCTGGCAGGTGTTCTCGCCCGAGCTGGCCCAGCGCCAGCATGACCGCCTGCAGATCGAGAGCCGGCTGCACCGGGCGCTGGACGATGACGAGTTCCATCTGGTCTACCAGCCGCAGGTCAACCTGCACAGCGGCCAGCTGATCGCGGCCGAAGCGCTGATCCGCTGGCGCAATACCCAGCTCGGCGAGCTGCGCCCGGACATCTTCATCGGCCATGCCGAGAGCACCGGTGACATCGTCCGGATCGGCCTGTGGGTGCTGCGCGAAGCCTGCCGGCAGGTCCGCCAGTGGCAGGATGACGGGCTGGGCATCGTGCGGGTGGCGGTCAATGTGTCCTACCGGCAGTTCGTGGGCGAGGACCTGGCCCGGCATGTCCGCGCGGTGCTCGACGAGTTCCATCTGCCCGGCAGCGCGCTGGAACTGGAATTCACCGAACGGGTGCTGATCGAAGATGCCCCGGACACCCTGCGCACCTTCGCGCAGCTTCGCGAGATGGGCGTGCTGCTGACCATCGACGACTTCGGCGAGGGCTACAGCGCGCTGAACTATCTGCGCCGGCTGCCGATCCATGGCCTCAAGCTGAGCCAGCTGTTCGTCGAGGGGGTGCCGGCCAACCGCTCGGATGTGGCGGTGTGCGAGGCGGTCTGCGGGATCGCCCGCAGCCTCGGGCTGGGCCTGGTGGCCGAAGGCATCGAATCGGAGGCCCAGCGCCAGTTCCTGACCTCTTTGGGGGTCTCGGTCGGCCAAGGCTTCCTGTTCGCGCCCGGGCTGGCGCCGGACGAGTTCGCGCGGCGCCTGGCGCTGCGAGCCCGGGTCGCGGTGGGCAGTGCACAACGGTGATGGCGGCCGCTTCCGCTAGAATCAGCGGTTCTTGAACCAGCGGGATCGTGCAATGCAGCTGTCTTCTGTCCGCGCCGTCATCACCGGCGGTGTCTCCGGCCTTGGTCTGTCCGTGGCCCAGCACCTGGTCGCCAACGGCGCCAAGGTGGCCCTGTTCGATCTCAATGACGACAAGGGTGCGGCCGCCGTGGCCGCGCTTGGCGAAGCCAACGCGCGCTACTACAGCACCAATGTCAGCGACGAGGCCGCCGTGGCCACGCAGATCGATGCCGCCTGCGACTTCCTGGGCGGGCTGAACACCGCGATCAACTGCGCCGGCATCCTGGGCGCCGGGCGCGTGCTGGGCAAGGAGGCGCCGATGCCGCTGGCCAACTTCCAGGGCACGGTGATGGTCAACCTGGTCGGCAGCTTCAACGTCGCCAAGGCGGCCGCCAACCGCATGCAGCACAACACCCTGGGCGACGATGGCGAGCGCGGCGTGATCATCAACACCGCCAGCGTTGCCGCCTATGAAGGCCAGATCGGCCAGGCCGCCTATGCCGCCTCCAAGGGCGGCGTGGTCAGCATGACCCTGCCGATGGCACGCGAGCTGTCGCGCTTCGGCATCCGCGTGATGACCATCGCCCCGGGCATTTTCTGGACGCCGATGGTCGATGGCATGCCACCGGCGGTGCAGGAATCGCTGGCCGCCTCCATCCCGTTCCCGCCGCGCCTGGGCAAGCCGGAAGACTTTGCCGGGCTGGTTGCCTACATCCTGGGCAACACCTATCTCAACGGCGAGACCATCCGCCTTGACGGCGCCGTGCGTCTGGCGCCGAAGTAAGCGAGCACGCAACCCGCAGGGTGCCCGGTTCCGGCACCCGCCACCTCCACGAACCGACCTTCATTCCCATGAAAGCCAGCGACATCAAGAAAGGCAACGTCGTCGAATTCAACAACGGCGTCTACCAGATCCGCGACATCGAACGCAGCTCCCCGCAGGGCCGCGGCGGCAATGTCCGCTTCCGTTTCATCATGTACAGCGTGCCGGGCGGCAACAAGCTCGATTCCAGCTTCGACGCCGACGACAACCTGCCGGAAGTCGAACTGCTGCGCCGCCAGGCGACCTACTCGTACATGGACGGCGATGCCTTCGTCTTCCTGGATGACGAGGACTACACCCCGTACATGGTCGATGCCGATGTGCTCGGCGATGACGCCGGCTACATCACCGACGGCCTGACCGGCATCTACGTGCAGGTGATCGACGAGACCCCGGTGGGCGTGCAGCTGCCGACCAGCGTGGTGCTGGAAGTGGTCGAGACCCCGCCGGAACTCAAGGGTGGCACGGCCACCAAGCGCCCGAAGCCGGCCAAGCTCAACACCGGCATCGAAATCATGGTGCCGGAGTACATCGCCAACGGCGAACGCGTACTGGTCAACACCACCACCGGTGAATTCGCCGGCCGTGCCGACTAAGCGCGCCGCACCGACCGTCCTGCTCCTGCTGCTCGCGGCGTGTTCGCCGCGGGCAGTGGAGAGCGAGACGCTGGCGCCCGTGCCTTCGGCGACGGGCACAGCGCCGGCGGGTAACACCGCTGATGCGCGCTGCGAAGTGCCTGCAGAGATCTTCGTGGCCGAGGACATCCGCATGTACTGCGCGATGCCGGGCGACGTGCAGGCGTTTCTGACGCGCGAAAGCGCCTGCCAGCACTTCGCTGGCGAAGAAGCCTATGACGAGGACCGCGCCCGCGAACTGGCGTATGCGATCCACGAAACCTGCGACGACCGGGCTGCGCTGTTCAATCAGCTGCTGCAGCGCCACGCCGACAACTGCCTGGTGCACACCGAGCTGATGCTGCTGGGCACGCGTAACGAGCTCGCGCTGGATGCGGACAGCCGGGCGCAACCCAACCCCTGCCCACGCGGCTTGTGACCCTGCACCGGACGCGCAGGTGCGCAATCCGGTGCGTTCCCTTCGATCAGGGCTTGGCAGCCAACGACGGCGCACCGGCGAAATCGCCGCAGCCGTGGTACTGGCGCGCGCCGACGGTAAGCATGGCCGTGGCGCCGAAGGCCTGGCCACTCATGTTGTCCTGGCACACGGTGCGCTGGAAGGTGAGCTTCACCGGGGTGCCGTCAGCAGCGGTACCGGACCAGCCATCACGGCCCTGGGTGGGGCTGGCGATCTCGAGCTTGCGCTCGCCGTAATCCATCTCGATGTGCAGCGCCGGGGTGGCCCCCGCGCCGACCTGGGCCAGCCAGCCGGGCTCATTGCCGGTCGCGCGGAACCCGGCGGCTGCATCGGCGCCGGCTTCAGTATCGGCCTTGGCGGCCGCATTGGCCGGCGGCGCTTCGCCGCCCTGCTCGCCGGTACCGGTGCAGGTGCGATCGGGCTCGCCCTTGAGGATCAGGATCCCGTCAGTGGTGCCCTTGGTCCAGAATTCGTTGCCCTGCCCGTCTCCGTATTTCGCGCCGGAGGCGGCCGGCTGCGAGGACATGGCAAACGTGCGATCGGCAACCACCACCGTGGCCGAATCCTGGCCGCGATACGTGGCATGCACTTCCAGCTCGCCACAGCGGAACGCGTAACTGCGCTCATCGGTGGTGGAGGCATCCATCGGTGGGGGCGCTTCGCTGCCATCGGCGGCAGGGCGGCTCTCGGTGGCCGGTTGGCAGGCGGCGAGTGCGCCGGTAATGGCCAGGCTCAACAGCCAGGGAGATGCGCGCATGAGGAACTCCTTGCGATAACGTCAACAACACTTGATCGTACCTGCCGCGCCGTGAGAGCGGGTGAAGCGAGGCTGACCCCGGCGGCAGGCCTGAACACGCGGTTCAGTGCGCACGCGGCGCGGCCGGCAGCACGCACAGCGAAAGCAGATGCACGCCGGGTGCGCCCGTGCAGCGCGCCCAGACCCGCAGCAGCCGCATCGCATGCAGCTGCCGACCGTGCTCGCCGTCGAGATGGAGGCGCATCTCGCCGGTGACCAGCACCATGGCGCCGCAGGCGAGCTGCTCGGTCTGCTGCCGCTCGATGGCAACGATGCGGATGCGTCGCGCATTCCAGCCCGCCAGCAACGCCGAGGCATCCTGCCGCCGGCCATCGTAGTCGGTCAGGAACAGCGCTGGCGAGAGCAGTGCGTTCACCTGCTGCGGCTGCCACTGGATCAGCGCGTCCCACAGCCGCGCCTCGGCCGCCTCCACGTGCGCCGGTTGCAGTATCGCGCTCATGGGCGCACCGGACATCATCGTCGCGGCCCGCTGGCGTGCACGCCCAGCGTCTGGATTGCCGCCACCAGGGCGGCATGCCTCTTCCTGCTCTTCATCTGCACAGCTGCCGGAACACCGGCCGAAATCACGATGGCGGCAGTCTGCGCGGCCTCGGTGGGGTTTCGATGGAGGAAGTGTGGAGATACGATGGAGCCCAAGCACCTTCCGCCTTTGCCCTGCATGCCCGCCTCCGATCTACCCGGCACCCCGACCGCGCGCTGGGATCATTCGCTCAATGCCCTGGTCCTGATCGTCGAGGACGAACCCGAGATCGCCGACATCGTCGCGGCCTACCTGGCCCGCGAAGGCCTGCGCACACTGCGCGCGCAGGATGGCCTCACTGCCCTCTCCCTGCACCGCAGCGCACGCCCGGACCTGGTCCTGCTCGACGTGCAGATGCCCGGCATGGATGGCTGGACCGTGCTCAACACACTGCGCCAGCGCGGCGACACGCCGGTGATCATGTTGACCGCGCTGGACCAGGACCTGGACAAGCTCACCGCGCTGCGGATGGGCGCGGACGACTACGTGGTCAAGCCGTTCAACCCGGCCGAGGTGGCCGCGCGGGTGCGCGCGGTACTGCGGCGCACCTTGAACGCCGCGCGTCAGAGTGCACCGGAGATCCTGCGCGTGGGCAGCCTGGTGATCGATCCGGAGCACCACACGGTGCATGTCGAAGGCGACGGCTACAGCCACGAGCTGCTGCTGACCCTGACCGAATTCAAGCTGCTGCACTGCATGGCGCTGGCACCGATGCGCATTTTCAGCCGCAGCGAACTCATGCATGAGTGCCTGCCGGAAAGCGAAGCGCTGGAGCGCACCGTGGACAGCCACGTCAGCAAGCTGCGCCGCAAGCTTGACGATGTCGGCCTGGCGAACGTGCCGGCCAGCGTGCGCGGCGTCGGGTACCGGCTGGCGGCGGACCACTGATGCGCCGCTCGGGCCTGAGCCGGCACATCGTGGTGTCGATGTCGATGATGGTGCTGGCGGTCATCGTGATGGTGATCCTCAGCTCCTACCTGCTCTACGCGGTGCTGGTGGCGTTCTACCCCGGCGGCGTGGACGAACCGGTCAGCTGGGTGCCCAGTGGCCCGGAACTGGTCTGGATGGGGGGCGTGACCCTGATCGGGTTGACGCTGGCGGTCGCCGCGTCCGTGCGCCTTTCCCAGCGCATCCTGACCCCGCTCAACGCGGTGGTGGACAGCATCGGACGGCTGGCCGATGGCGACCTGGGCGCACGCGCGGCAGTGAGTGACCGCTCGCTGGGCGAAGTGGCGCTGCTGGTGGACGACTTCAACGCCATGGCGCGCCGGCTGCAGAACATCGAGGCCGACCGGGTGATGTGGCACGCGGCGATCGCGCATGAACTGCGCACGCCGGTCACCATCCTGCGCGGCCGCCTGCAGGGCCTGGCCGAAGGGGTATTCGCCCCGGACGAAGGCCAGTTCCGCAGCCTGCTGGCGCAGGTGGAGGGGCTGTCGCGGCTGATCGAAGACCTGCGTGTGCTCAGCCTGGCCGACAGCGCCCGCCTGGACGTGCGCCGCGCCCGCAACGATGTGGTGCAGGAAGTGCACACGGTGATGACCCTGGTGGATCCGGGTTTCCGCAGCAGCGGCTTCGTGCTGGAACTGGAGACCTCACGCGAGGAGCATCCCGCGCATTGTGACCCGACCCGCGTGCGGCAGGCATTGATGGCACTGCTGGAGAATGCGCGCCGCTATGCGACGCCGGGCCGGGTGCGCATCGCCGTGCACGACACCGCTTCCCACGTGCAGATCGCCATCGATGACGAAGGCCCGGGCATCGATGCAGCGCTGCGCGAGCAGATCTTCGATCCCTTCCTGCGCGGCGATGGTTCGCGCTCGCGTCAGCGCGGCGGCAGTGGGCTGGGCTTGGCAGTGGTCAAGGCGATCGCCGATGCGCATGGCGGCCAGGTCGCCTGCAGCGCCAGCACCCTGGGCGGCGCACGCTTCGTCATCGAGCTGCCGCGGCAGTAGCAGCATCCTGGAGGGCCAGCTCGCGCATCCGCGTGCCGAGCCGGGCCAGATTGCGATCGATCATGGCCAGTTCGCGTTGCTGCGCGGCCGGCAGGCGCTGCTTCAACTGCGCCTGCAGCGCCTTCCAGGCCGGGACGCCCTGGGCGCTCAGCTGCGCCGCCGCCGCCGCAGCCTGCACGCGCTCCCCGGCCAATGGCAGCCCGTAGCCGCCACGGCTCACCAAGGCGGCCGGACTGACCAGCTGGCCGGTGTCCTCGAGCAACGCGCGCAGCGTGTCGCGCGCCGCGGCATCGCCAGGGCGCGGATGGCCGAGCAGCCGTTTCAGGGCATCACGCGCGCGCAGCTCCTCACGGTGCAGCGCCGCCTGCTCCAGCAGCAGCAAGGCGGAGGTGGCGCGCAGGTCGCCCTGCTCCACCCAGCGTGACCGGGCGCTGGCTGGCTGCCGCAACCAATCGCCGACCGTTGTCGTGTCCAGCGGCAGGTGTTGCCGGGCTGCATCGAACAACTGCTGGTAGTGATCTTCGGCGGAGGCGAAGTAGTAGCCCTGCCGCGTTGCCTGCTCACGATCCGCCAGCACGCTGGCGTCGGCCACGCCCTGTCGCTCAAGGCGGGTCAGCAGACCGCGCGGTGTGAGGCGATTCAATCCGGGCGACGCCAGGCGTGGCACCCCTTCCTGCAGCAGCTTGCCGGTCTCCACCGCGCAGTTGTTGCTGACAAACAGGTAGCGGCCGTCATAGCTCCAGTGCACCTGCGCGACACGTTCGATCAGGTTGGCGACATCGTGCGCATCCAAGGCCAGCGGTACCGAGGAAAGGCCGCGCAGTTCCAGCTGGGTGTATTCGTTGATGACCTGGTTGAGCGGCAGCACGAACAAGCGCGAGGGATAGGAACCGGTCAGCCCGCGCCAGCTGGATATCTGCACATCGCCAACGAAGGCGCGGTAGGACAGCACGCGGTGATGGGACAGGTCCATCCGGCACGCCGGCCCGCGCGGCCGGCCCGGTGCGCAGATCACCAGCCGCAGCATGCTGTGGCCCCAGCGGCTCATCAGCTGCTCGTTGCCTTCGGCGAGCAGGTAGTCGACGGCGTAGATCCGGGCCGGGTCCAGTTCCAGCAGGCTCGCCGCGCCTGCGTCTTCCTCGGCCTGCATCAACGGCAGGCGGCTGTCGCAGGCCACGGTGTGCTCGATCGGCCCGAGGTGCTCGGTGAACCACGCGGCCACCGCCGGCCGACGGCAGGCGTAATCGGGATCGAGCAGCAGGTGCTCGGCATTCACCGCCAGGAATTCCGCGGGGCGTGCGCGCTCATAGTCGTCGGGGCTGCGCCCGCTGAAGGCGTTGGCGGTACGGCCAAGTTTCCACGGTCGCCGCTGCCACCCGGCCAGATCGCGCAGCCGCGCATCGCGCGACCAACCGCCCTGCGACGAACGGTCCAGTACGTGGGTCAGTTCATGGATCAGCGCGGCCTCGAGCGCGCGCGGCAGCGGTTGATCGTCTTTCACGGTGTCGAGCAAGGCGCGCTGTAGGGTGATCGCCCCGTTGCGGGCGCGGCCATGCACGTGCGCGGGGAGCGTGTTCGACCAGCGCACCTGCACCGGGTGCTGGAACCGTGCCTGCCACTGCGGCGGCAAGCGGCCGCGCACCTGCTGCAGGGTACGCTCGGCCGCGATGATCTGCGCCGGATCCAGTCCCTGCGGCTGCAGCTCCAACGTGAGTGCCGCGTGCGCCCACGGCGCGGCAAGCCATGCGACCAGGACCGCCCAGCGCCAGCGGCGGACCTGACCGGAAGGGCGCATCAGCGGGCCAGCAGCGTCCTGGCCAATGCCATGTCACTGGCCTGCTGCTGCGCGACACTCTGCTCGCGCAGGTGCAGCAGCGCCGCTTCCAGGCGTGCACCGCGGATGGCGCCATCGCTGGCCACGAAGGCAGCCGCGTCGTCGCGGGCGTCGATCACGATCTTGTCGTCGCCGGAGCTGGACGAACCGGCCGACGACGCGCCGGAGGCGGAACCGGCGGAGCTGCCGGCAAAACTGGAGGCCATCGCCGACAACGGCAGGGCGAGCACGGCAAGGAGCAGGATCGGACGCATCATCGGGGTGTCGTTCGCGGTGGAAAACACAGAGCGTATAGGCTGCGTGAAATCCTGTCTCGCCTCAGAGGTCGAAAACCTTGCCCGGATTCAGCAGCGCTTGGGGATCAAACGCGCGTTTGACCGCCTTCATCAGCGCGATTTCCGGCGCACTGCGCGTGCTGTCCAGATAGCCCTTCTTGACCAGGCCGATGCCGTGCTCGGCCGAGATGCTGCCATCGAAACGGCTCAGCACACCGGCGAGCAGTTTGGTGACGTGCTCGCACTGGGTCAGGAACTCCGTATCGGCGGTATCGTCAGGCTTGAGCACATTGATGTGCAGGTTGCCGTCGCCGATGTGTCCGAACCAGACCACCTCGAACTGCGGGTACGCCTGCCCAATCAGCGCCTGGGTTTCGGCGAGGAAGGCCGGCATGGCCGAGATGCGCACCGAGACATCGTTCTTGTAGGGCTTGTAGCGCGCCACCGCCTCGGTGATGCCCTCGCGCAGGCGCCAGAGCTGCGCGGCCTGCGCATCGCTCTGGCTGACCACGCCATCGCTGACCCAGCCATGCTCCATGCAATCTTCAAACGCCGCCATGGCGGCTGCTTCCTGCACCTCATCGCCAGCCGCGAACTCGGTGACCACGTAATACGGATGAACCTCGTCGAACGGTGCCTGCGCGCCATGCGCCAGCACATGCTCAAGCGCGCGGTCGGTGAAGAATTCGAAGGCCTGCAGCTGCAAGCGCTCGCGGAAGGCGGCGAACACCTGCATCAGCACCTCGAACGAGGGCAGCGCCAGCAGCATCACGTTGCTGGCCGGCGGCGGATCGGTGAGCTTCAGGGTGGCTTCGACGATCACGCCGAGCGTGCCTTCCGAGCCGATCAGCAGCTGACGGAAATCGTAGCCGCTGGAATTCTTGATCAGGCCCTTGTTGAGCTCGACCAGCTCACCGGCCATGGTCACCACCTTCAGCCCGGCGATCCACTCGCGCGTGTTGCCATAGCGGATCACCCGGATGCCGCCGGCATTGGTGGCGATGTTGCCACCAATCGAGCAGGAACCGCGCGCAGCGAAATCCACCGGGTAGATCAGCCCGTGTTCGAGCGCGGCGTTGTGCACCGCCTCCAGCGCCATGCCGGCCTGCACGGTCAAGGTGCGGTCGACCGCATCGAAGGCCAGCGGTTTGTTCATGCGCTCCAGGCTGAGCACCAGCTCCCCGTGCGCCGCCACCGCGCCACCGGACAGGCCGGTACGGCCGCCGGAGGGCACCACGGCCACGTGTTGGGCGCCCGCCCAGCGCAGGATCGCCTGCACCTCATCGACCGTTCCCGGCAATGCGATCGCCAACGGTGCCGGCACCCAGCGCCGGGTCCAGTCGCGGCCGTAGTGCTCCAGATCGGCCGGGTCGGTCTTCAGGCGCAGCCCGGGGCAGTCGTGCAGGAGCGAATCAAGGCGCGGATCGGTCATGGGGCGTCTGGCGGTGCCGGGGGAGCCCGCAAGCCTGCCAGCCACCACGGGCCGCGTCCAGTAGCGGAGCCCCGGGTGCCGCAGCCTGTAGCGATCCCTGGGGCGCGCGCCGGGAATAGGTGCATCTGAAACCGTTTTGCCACCGATTGGCGCACCGCACCATCGCCGCCCGCTTCTGGCATAGTTGAGGGCTCCCGCCGCCACACGTCGCACGCCGCCCATGTCGCCGAAAAAGACCTCGTTCCCGAAGCAGGATATCCGCGTACTGTTGCTCGAGGGGGTCAGCCAGACCGCGATCGACGTGTTCACCGCGGCCGGCTATTCGCAGATCGAACTGCACAGCAAGGCGCTGCCCGAAGACGAGCTCAAGGCACGCATCGCCGAGGCCCACATCGTCGGCATCCGCTCGCGCACGCAGCTCAGCGCGGACGTCCTGGTACATGCCAAGCGCCTGATGGCGGTCGGCTGTTTCTGCATCGGCACCAACCAGGTGGACCTGGAGGCGGCGGAACTGGCCGGCATCCCGGTGTTCAACGCGCCCTACTCCAACACCCGCAGCGTGGCCGAGCTGGTGATCGCCGAGGCGATCATGCTCACCCGTGGCATCCCGCAGAAGAACGCCGAATGCCATCGCGGCGGCTGGTCCAAGTCGGCCGCCGGCAGCCATGAGGTGCGCGGCAAGACGCTGGGCATCATCGGCTACGGCCATATCGGCACGCAGGTCGGCGTGATGGCCGAAGCGATGGGCATGCAGGTGATCTTCCATGATGTCGAAACCAAGCTGTCGCTGGGCAATGCCCGCGCGGCGATCAGCCTGGACGACCTGCTGGCACGTGCGGACATCGTCACCGTGCATGTACCCGAGACCCCGGCCACCCAGTGGATGATCGGCGCCGATGAACTGGCCCGCATGCGCCCCGGCGGGCACCTGATCAATGCCGCGCGCGGCACCGTGGTCGACATCGACGCGCTGGATGCGGCGCTGCGTTCAGGCCATCTCGGCGGCGCGGCGGTGGACGTGTTCCCGGTCGAGCCCAAGGGCAACGGCGATGCCTTCGTCTCGCCGCTGACCGCGCACGACAACGTGATCCTGACCCCCCACGTGGGCGGCAGCACACTGGAAGCGCAGGACAACATCGGTGTGGAAGTGGCGGCCAAACTGGTGCGCTACAGCGACAACGGCAGCACCCTGTCGGCGGTCAACTTCCCGGAAGTGACCCTGCCCGAGCATGCCGAGAGCCTGCGCCTGCTGCACATCCACCAGAACGTGCCGGGCGTGCTCTCCAAGGTCAACGAGATCTTCTCGCGCCACAACGTCAACATCGACGGCCAGTTCCTGCGCACCGACCCCAAGGTCGGCTACGTGGTGATCGACATCACCGCCAGCGAAGCCCAGGCCGGCGCGGTGCGCGAGGAGCTGGCGGCCATCCCGGGCACCCTGCGCACCCGCGTTCTTTATTGACGGGTCAGCCAGCGCTTGGCCATGCGCGGCAGCGAATCATCCCCATCGGGGGTCTCGATCGCCGCGTTGGCCACGTCACGGATCTCACGCCAGGCCAGCGCCAGTGATTCTTCGCTGATCGCGAACTGCTCGCTGCCCAGCGCCCGCACCACGTAGCGGGCGTCGTAGTGCCAATGCCCCGGCACGTCCTTGCGTTCCGGGATCCAGTGCTTGTCGATGTCGAACAGTTCGCCATCCTCCAGCACCAGCGCGGTCAGCCCGGATTCCTCCTCGGCCTCCTTCAGCGCCACCTGGGCCAGATCGCGCTCGCCATCGGCGTGGCCGCCCAGTTGCAGCCAGCGGTCCAGCTTGCGGTGGTGGGTCAGCAGGACCCGCTGCCCGTCGGCGCTGACCAGCCAGGCGCTGCCGGTGAAGTGGCCGGCCAGCCGTTCCCGCAGGAAGGGATTCAGAGGATCGTCCAGGAGTGTGCTGAATTCGTCAGCCAGTGCGGCTTGATCCGGGTGGCGGCGGGCGTAGGCATCAAGCTGACTGCGCAGTGCAGCGTCAGGAATGGCAACGGATTCGGGGTTCAGCGACATGGCAGGAGCAGGCATCGTGCGGATTTGGCCGATTATCGCTCGGCCATGCTGCATTTGTGCTTGTACAGCGGCTTCAGCTTTGGCTAAGGTACAGCGGGCCCCGCACCGCTGGGGCGCCCAGTCGCCATCAGGGCGTGCGGCAATGTACCGCGCGCCTCACCTTTGTTCTTTTAGGGAAGCACTGCATGCTGAAGTCTCTGTTGAGGGTCAAACCGGTCGCACCGGCACCGCACGTCGATGCTGGCGAGCCCATCGAAGGCAGCCTGGATGGCGAGCCCACACTGAAACGGACCCTCACAGCGAAACACCTCATCCTGCTTGGCATCGGTGCGGTGATCGGTGCCGGTATCTTCGTGCTTACCGGCCAGGCGGCGGCGAACCATGCCGGCCCGGCGGTGATGCTGTCGTTCGTATTCGCCGGCTTTGCCTGCGCGCTGGCCGGCCTGTGCTACGCCGAATTCGCGGCGATGATGCCGGTGTCGGGCAGTGCCTATTCCTATTCGTACGCCACCCTCGGCGAAGGCATGGCCTGGTTCATCGGCTGGTGCCTGGTGCTGGAATACCTGTTCGCCTCGGCTTCGGTCGCGGTGGGCTGGTCGGCGTACCTGATCAGCTTCATCACCACCACGCTGAACATGCCATTCCCCGACGCGCTCAGCGCCGCGCCGATCGCATGGACCGGCCACGAGTTCATCGCCTCGGGCAAGCTGTTCAACCTGCCCGCAGTGCTGATCGTGGCGGCCGTCTCGGGCCTGCTGTACGTCGGCGTGACCCAGTCGGCCTTCGTCAACGCGATCATCGTGGCGATCAAGGTCACCGTGATCTGCCTGTTCATCGGCTTCGGCGCCGCGCATCTGGACCCGTCCAACTGGACCCCGTTCATTCCGGAGAACACCGGCGTGCCCGGCGAGTTCGGCTGGAGCGGCGTGTTCCGCGCGGCGACCATCGTGTTCTTCGCCTACATCGGCTTCGATGCGGTCTCCACGGCCGCTGGTGAAACCAAGGACCCGCAGCGCAACATGCCGATCGGCCTGCTCGGCTCGCTGGCCGTGTGCACCATCGTGTACATCATTGTCTGCGCGGTGCTTACCGGCATGATGCCGTACCACCTGCTGGGCACGGACAAGCCGGTCGCCACCGCGCTGGAGCCCTACCCGACCCTGTCCTGGCTGAAGACCGCCGTGGAAATCGGCGCGATCGCCGGCCTCTCCTCGGTGGTGCTGGTGATGATGATGGGCCAGACCCGGATCGCCTACACGATCTCCCGCGACGGCCTGCTGCCGAAGATCTTCGGCAAGGTCCACAAGCGCTTCCGCACGCCGTACTGGAGCACGATCGTGGTCGGCGTCATCGCCGCCACGCTTGCCGGTACCGTACCGCTGAACGTGCTGGGCGAACTGGTTTCGATGGGTACCCTGCTGGCCTTTGCCACGGTCTGCATCGGCGTGCTGATCCTGCGCTACACGCGCCCGGAACTGGAGCGTCCGTTCCGCGTGCCGCTGGTGTGGGTGATCTGCCCGCTGGGTGCACTGGCCTGTCTGTTCCTGTTCTACCAGGCGTTCGTGGTGCATTGGCACCTGTTCGTGGCCTGGACCCTGCTGGGCCTGTGCATCTACTTCGGCTACGGCATCCGCCACAGCAAGCTGAACAAGAAGTCCGCCTGAGTGCTACCGGGCCGGCCCAGTGCCGGCCCGGTCGTTTGTTACATCGCGCCTGAGAAGAAATCCAAACCATGTTCAAGCAACTGTGGGCCACCAAGCATCCGCACGCCGCCCATGAAGACGCCAATGGCCTGAGCCTGCGCCGTACCCTCGGCCCGTGGGGCCTGACCGCGCTGGGCATCGGTGCGGTGATCGGCGGCGGCATCTTCGTGATCACCGGCCAGGCCGCAGCCAACCATGCCGGCCCGGCGATCATGCTGTCGTTCGTGCTGGCCGCGATCTGCTGCGCGTTCTGCGCGATGGCCTATGCCGAATTCGCGGCGATGGTGCCGGTCTCCGGCAGCGCCTACACCTATACCTATGCCACGTTCGGCGAGCTCTCGGCCTGGTTCATCGGCTGGATGCTGGTACTGGAATATGGCGTCTCCGCCTCGGCGGTGGCCGTCAGCTGGACCGGCTATTTCCTGAGCCTGCTCAGCCATTTCGATATCCATCTACCCGCCGCGCTGGTCAGCGCGCCGCTGGATGGCCAGCTGCGCCCGACCGGCGCGATCGCCAACATCCCGGCCGCCGTGCTGGTCCTGCTGCTGACCTGGCTGTGCTACGTGGGCATCAGCAAGTCCTCGGCCATGAACATGGCGATGGTGGTGCTCAAGACCGCGCTGATCCTGCTGGTGATCGTGGTGGGCTGGAAATATGTGGATCCGGCGAACTGGACCCCGTTCATTCCGGACAACGAAGGCCCGGGCAAGTACGGTTTCGACGGCGTGCTGCGCGGTGCCGCGATGGTGTTCTTCGCCTATATCGGTTTCGAGGCGGTGTCCGTAGCCGCGCAGGAATCGCACAAGCCGCAGCGCGACATGCCGATCGGCATGCTGCTCTCGCTGGTGATCTGCACCGTGCTGTACATCGCCATGGCCGCGGTGATGACCGGGCTGGTGCCGTACCAGCTGCTGGGTACCGATGAGCCGGTGGTGACCGCGGTGGCCGCACATCCGCAGCTGGGCTGGTTGCGCGTGGTCGTGGAGATCGGCGCGCTGATCGGGCTGTCCTCGGTGGTGCTGGTGATGGTGATCGCGCAGCCGCGCATCTTCATGATCATGGGCCGCGACGGGCTGCTGCCGCCGCTGTTCACCAAGATCCACCCCACGTACCGCACGCCGCACATCAACACCGTGATCACCGGCATCGGCATCGCGCTGCTGGCGGCGGTGTTCCCGCTGGACGTTCTGGGCGAGCTGACCTCGATGGGCACGCTGATCGCGTTCGCGGCGGTCTGCGCCGGCGTGCTGATCCTGCGCCGCACCCAGCCGGACCTGCCGCGTCCGTTCCGGATGCCGATGGCGTGGCTGATCTGCAGTCTGGGGGTGCTGAGCTGCATCGCGCTGCTGACCGCGATGACGGCCCACAACTGGATGCTGATGGGCTTCTGGACGCTGGGCGGTTTCGCGATCTACTTCGGTTATGGGTATCGCCATAGCCGCCTGCGCGGGAATTAAAGATCACGCCTAAGCCAACGGCCGAAGCACCGGCCGAAGCGTCAGCTCTCCTGTTTCGGTCGGTTTGGCGGGGTGGTATGGGTTCGCGGGGGACGCCGTGAATCCATCCATGGAGGCTTATGTCGCCGCATCCCTGCGGCTCATACCCCCGCCAACCCACACCACCCCGCCTCTGACAGCGTGCGGGTGACGGTGCCCACGTCAGATGCAACGCCAAACACCCGGCCTTCGGCTTCCGGTTCGGCTTCGCCTCACTGTGCGGAAGGACGGACGGGGTGGGGTTTGAGGGGGTATGAGCCGCATGGATGCGGCGACATAAGCCTACAGGGACGTACTTGCGGCGTCCCCCGCAAACCCCACCCCGTCCGGCCCAGTCGACAAACCTGCTTTTAGCGTTTGACCTAGCTAAAATGACCGGCATGAGCACCCCCACCTTCCCGTACGACACCGCGCGCCTGAGCGAGCTGGCCCAGCTGCTGATCGACAACGTCCGCGAGCTGGCCCACGCCGGCTGGACCCCGGCCACCAGCAGCAACTTCTCCCACCGCCTGGATGACCGCCATGCCGCGATCACCGTGTCCGGCAAGGACAAGGGCCGGCTGGTGGAGGACGACATCATGGTGGTCGATTTCGACGGCAAGGCCGTCGGCCGGCCGCTGCGCCCGTCTGCCGAGACGTTGCTGCACACCCAGCTGTATCGCCGCTTCCCGGAGATCGGCTGCGTGCTGCACACCCATTCGCCGGTGCAGACCATCGCCTCCCGGCTGTATGCGCCGCAGGGCCATATCCGCCTGGAAGGCTACGAGCTGCTCAAGGCCTTCCACGGCAACAGCACCCACGAGATGGCGGTGGATGTGCCGGTGTTCGCCAACACCCAGGACATGGATGTGCTCTCGGCCCAGGTCGATGCCCTGCTCGACACCCAACCGCTGTGGGGCTACCTCATCGATGGCCACGGCCTGTATGCCTGGGGCCGCTCCATGGCCGAGGCACGCCGGCACATGGAAGCCTTCGAATTCCTGCTCCACTGTGAGCTGGAGCTGCGCAAGCTGCGCGGCTGATCGCGCTCAGATTCCTGAAGAGAATCTGTATTCCGCGCATCGCCATCAGTGCGTCGCCCCCGCCCCGGCGCCGCACTGGTACCCTTTCCTTCCCCCTCTTCGCCTCGATGCCGCCGCCATGAGCCGACTCCGCATATTTGATGACACCGCCCCGGATGTCCCGCTGTTCGACAGCCGGGATGGCGAGGCGATCGCTGCCGAACTGACCCCGATCGGCGTGACCTTCGAGCGCTGGCAGGCGGCCCATGAGGTCGCCCCGGGCGCCAGCCAGGACGAGGTGTTCGCCGCCTACAAGGTCGACATCGACCGGCTGGTCGCCAAGCACGGTTTCAAGAGTGTGGATGTCGCCTCGATCGCGCCGGACAACCCCAACCGCGCCGAGCTGCGCAAGAAGTTCCTGGACGAGCACTTCCACAAGGAAGATGAAGTCCGCTTCTTCGTCGCCGGCTCGGGGCTGTTCACCCTGCACGTGGATGGCAAGGTCTACGAGATCGAGTGCGTGAAGAACGATCTGATCGCCGTGCCCGATGGCATCACCCACTGGTTCGACATGGGCGAGGAGCCGAGCTTCGTGGCCATCCGCTTCTTCACCGAGCCGGATGGCTGGGTCGGCCATTTCACCGGCAGTGACATTGCCCAGACCTTCCCGCGTTACCACCCCGCACAGCACCAGGCCGACTGATCCATGCCGCATCCGACCGTCATCCTCACCGATATCGAGGGCACCACCAGCAGCATTTCGTTCGTCAAGAACGTGCTGTTCCCGTATGCGCGCAAGGCGCTGCCGGCGTTCGTCGCCGCGCATGGCCACGAGCCGCAGGTGCGCCGCTGGCTGGATGCGGTGGCGGTCGAGATCGGCGGCGCCTGCCAGGACAGCCTGATCGTGGAGACGCTGCAGGGCTGGATCGACCAGGACCGCAAGCACACCGCGCTCAAGGCGCTGCAGGGCATGATCTGGGAAGCCGGCTACCGCAACGGCGACTACAAGTCGCACTTCTATCCCGAAGTGGCCGCCGTGCTGAAGGGCTGGCATGCCGAGGGCAAGCCGCTATACGTGTATTCCTCCGGGTCGGTGCCGTCGCAGAAGCTGTTCTTCGGCTTCAGCGAGGCCGGTGACCTGACCGGGCTGGTCTCGGGCTGGTTCGACACCGAGATCGGCGGCAAACGTGAGGCGGACAGCTACCGCCACATCGTCGAGGCGATCGGCGTGCCGGCCGGGCAGATCGTCTTCTTGTCTGATGTGGTCGAAGAACTGGATGCCGCGCGCGACGCCGGCCTGCAGACCCGTCTGCTGGATCGCCTGGACGACTACCCGCTGCCGCGCAGCGGTGAAGCCACCCACGGCCACGACCGCGTCGAGAATTTCCAGCAGATCACGCTGTAGAGCCGATGGGTAAACCCGACCGGTAGAGCCGACTGTTAGTCGGCTAACGCCATGCCGATCGAAGAAGAGCAGCCGACTAACAGTCGGCTCTACCTTCGGCTCTACCGGTCGCCTTTACCCCCATCGGCTGACGCCATGCCGGTCGCCCGTTGCGTTACCTTGCCTTCGTATCCGCAAGCGAGGTGAAGCGCAGCGCATCACGCAGCTTGTCCAGGTCCGCCTCACTGCGCAGGCGGATGGTGACGGTCTCGCCCGGCACCAGGTCCAGCGCGTTGTCGTCCAGGGTGGCATCCACGCCGTCGAAGGCGATCCACAGCGCACGCACCAGCTTCGGCGAGCGCAGCGTCAACACGTAGCCGTTGCCGTTGCCGTTGCCGTTGCCGTTGCCGTCGGCGCGCAGCTCAGCATCAATGGTCGCAGGTGACAGCGCCAACGCCTTGGCCGGGACGAAATACACCACCTGCTGCGACAACAGCGTGGCGCCATCGAACAGCTCGACTACCGCCACCGTGCGGGTGGGCTCGGCGCCCTTCAACAGGTCCGCGTCGGCGAATCGCCCCACCTCCAGCGCGGACAACGGCGGCAGTGCCACGGTATGCCGCTGCTCATTGCGCAGCGCGCCATCGAGATCCATCACCCGCATCCGCCACGTCGCCTGCAGGCCCTGCTGACGATCGTTGAGCAGGCTCACCCGGGTCACGCCTTCGTCGCGCAATGCGGCCACCGCGTGGTCGGCGAAGAACCGTTTGGCGTGGAAGTGCAGCGCTTTCCAGCGGCCGGCGTAGTCGATGCTGGACCACGAGGCGCCCGGCCACACATCGTTGAGCTGCCAGTACAGCGAGCCCATCGTGTACGGCCTGGAGGCGCGGTGATGCAGCGCGGCGAGCTGGATGCCGTCGGCCTGCATCACCTGGCTCAGATACACGAAGGCCGGGAAGTCGCGCGGCGTGCCGTACTCCTCCTCGATGTACTTGAGCAGGCGCTGGTTGCCCTCGCCTGCCATGAATTTCTGGTGCGCGCGCACCGTCGGGCTGTCCACCTGCTGTTCCGCGGCGGGAATGATGCCGTCCAGCGTGCGCAGCACCGGCCAGGCCTGCAGCCCGTACTCGGACATGAAGCGCGGCGTTTCGTGCAGGTAGGCGGTGACCGGCAGGGCCGGATTGCCCCACACCTGCCAGTAGTGCTTGTCGCCGCGGGTGGAATCGTTGGCCTTCTCGTCCAGGTCGTTGCTCGGCGAGCTCGACCAGTACGGCACGCCCAGGCCCTCCTCGGCCACCACCTGGCGCAGGTCATTGCCGAACAGGTCAACGTAGCCCTGCCAGACCTTCGCGGCGAACGCGGGATCGGCAGCGGTCAGGTCGCGGCCGTGGCCCCAGTCCTTCCACGCGGTTTCTTCTTCGTTGTTGCCACACCACAGCACCACGCTGGGGTGATGTCGCAGGCGCCGCACGTTGTCGCGCGCCTCGGCGACCACGTTCGCGCGGAAGTCCGGGTCGTAGCCGGGCTGCATGCCGCCCCCGAACATGAAGTCCTGCCAGACCAGCAGACCGAGTTCGTCGGCGATGTCGAAGAACACGTCATCTTCGTAGTAGCCGCCGCCCCAGTTGCGCAGCATGTTCATGTTGGCATCGCGCGCAGCGGTCAGCTCACGCCGGATCCGCGCCGCGTCCACGCGCGCCGGGAACATGTCGAACGGGATCACGTTGGCGCCCTTGGCGAAGATCGGCACGCCGTTGATCACGAATGCGAACCCCTGCCCGCCGTTGCGGTCCACTTCCCGGCGCAGCTCGACGGTGCGAAGGCCGGTGCGCTGCTCGATGCGGGTCGCGTCCGTCGTGCCAGGGGCCAGCGTGGCGCGCACTGTGTATCGCGCCTGCTCGCCCTGCCCGGCCGGCCACCAGCGCCGTGGCTGCGATAGCGCGACCGGCATGACGATCCGGTTGTCACCGGCCTTGAGCAGGGCCTTGCGGTCGATGCGCGCCACGCGCTTGCCGTCCGGATCCAGCACCTCGACCTGCACCGCTGCAGTGCCGACGGCAGCACTCTCCACCTCCACCGCAACCTCAAGGTCCGCCCGCGTCGCATCCAGGGCGCGGGTCTGCACGGTCAGCGCGGTCAGGCGCTGCGCGTCCCAGCTCTCCAGTTGCACTGGGCGCCAGATGCCGGCGGTCACGTATCGCGGGCCCCAGTCCCAGCCGAAGTGGTAGCCCGGCTTGCGCACGAAATTGCCGACCATCGCGTCTTTTGGCTCATCGCCATAGGGCGAGGGATAGTTGCCGGCGATCTTGTGCGGCATCGCCTGCACGCCCGGCAGCAGGGTGCGGATCGGCGAGCGCAGCGCGATGCGCAGTTCATTGCCGCGCGCGCGCAGCTTCCCGTCGACCCGGGCCCGCCAGGTGCGATGGCTGTTGTCGGCCTGCAGCAGTGGCTGACCGTTGAGGGTGACCGTGGCGAACGTGTCGAGCCCGTCGAACGCCAGCTCGGCATGCGCACGGGCGAGCGTGCCGGCATCCACGTCGAACCGTGCGCGGTACTCCCAATCGGCCAGGCCGATCCACTGCAGCCCGGCCTCCGGGGCGCCGACGTAGGGATCCGGAATCTGCCCCTGCGCCAGCAGGTCGGTGTGCACGGCGCCGGGCACCTGCGCCGGGCGCCACTGTTGCAGGCCAGGATGCGCGGCACCGCGCGCGTCGCCGGGTAGCAGGCGGAATGACCACTCCGCCGCCAGCGGGGCGGCTGCCACGGGCAGTGCCCAGGCGGCCAGCAGGACCAGCATCAGCCAGCAGGCCGGTGCAACGACATGGAGACGGCTGTGCGTGCGCATTGGGGATCTGCCTGGCTGCGGGAGCAGCCGACCAACGGTCGGCTCTACCGGGGTTGGTGCAGCCGACCAACGGTCGGCTCTACCGGGGTTGGTGCAGCCGACCAACGGTCGGCTCTACCGGGGTGGGGTAGCCGACCGGCGGTCGGCTACTGATTCAACGCACTACGTTGAGCACTTCGTAGCACGCGCCCATAGTGTGGTAGTCGGTCTTGCCGGCCGGGCTCTTCTCATCGCTGTACTTGCGGTTGTCCGCGTCCAGGATGCGATACCAGGCGCCGTAGCGATGATCGATCATGTGCTGCCAGGCGTAGCCCCACAGTTTGTCGTACCAGTCCCAGTACACGGCGTCGCCGGTGCGCTTGGCCAGCAGCGCGGCGGTGGCCAGCGATTCGGCCTGCACCCAGAAGTACTTGTCGTCATCGCACACGCTGCCGTCCGGGGCGAACCCGTAGTACAGGCCGCCGCGTTCGGCGTCCCAGCTGCGTTCCACCGCCACATCGAACAGATGCCGCGCGGTCGGCACGAGCCAGTCGGCCTGTACGTGGCGATCCAGGATCAGCAGCAGCTTGGCCCACTCGGTCTGATGCCCCGGCTGGAAACCCCAGGGGCGGAACAGGTGCTTGGGATTGTCACGGTTGTAGTTCCAGTCGATCTGCCACTGGGTGTCGTAGTGCTCCCACACCAGCCCGTCGCCCTGCGCCGCCTGGCGGCGGGTCATGTGGTCGGCCAGCAGCAGCGCACGATCCAGGTAACGCTGCTCGCCACTGGCCTCGAACGCGGCCAGCATCGCCTCGCACATGTGCATGTTGGCGTTCTGGCCGCGGTAATCGCTGAAGGTCCAATCGGCGTCGGCTTCGTCCTTGTACAGGCCGAACGCCGGCTCCCAGAAGCGCATCTCCAGCAGTTGCCAGGTCTCGTCCATCCACGCACGGGCCTCGTTGATGCCGGCCTTCAGCGCGCAGCTGTAGGCCAGCAGCACGAACGCCACGCCGTAGCAGTGGTTGGTCGCGTCTTCGACCACACCATCGCGCAGCGTCCAGGCATAACCGCCGGTCGCCGGGTTGCGGTGCACCTCGCGCAGGTAGCGGAGGCCGTGTTCGGCTGCGGCCAGATCTTCCGGCTTGCCGAACTCGCGGTAGGCCATGGCGTGGTTGAACACGAACCGGGTGCTGCTGACCAGATGGCGGTGGCTGGCGTCGTACACGCTGCCATCGTCACGGTAGTAGTGGAAGAAACCGCCGTTGGGGTCGATTTCATGCGGCTGGTAGAACGCCATCGTCTGGGCGATGTGGGCGCGCAGGAACGCGGGCGAGCGGAAGTCGGGGGTCGGCGGAACCGGCGTGGTCATGCGGCGTCATCCTGTTGTTGCTGCAGCAGTTGCTGGACTTCATGAAGGCTGGGCATCGCGGCGAAGGCACCCTTGCGGGTCACGGCCAATGCACCGACGGCCGCACCGAAACGGATCGCATCCACCAGCGCCGTGGGGTCCTGGCAGAACGCGGCAAATCCGGTGCCGTCACCGCCGCGCTCGCCGATGCCGAACAGCAGGCCGCCGACAAAGGCATCGCCCGCCGCGGTGGAATCAACCGTGGTCACGCGGAAACCGGTCAGCACGCCGTGGGTGTGGCGGGTATGCCAGCGGATCGGCGCGGCGCCGTCGGTGATCACCACCGCCTGCGCCTGCGCACCCAGCAGCCGCTCGATCACGGCCGCGTCACCGCCCGGCACCGCGGCCGCCAGGTACTCCAGTTCTTCGCGCGAGAGCTTGACCAGGTCGGCCAGCGACAGCGCTTCCCACAACCGCGGCAACGGGTCGACACCGGTCGGCCACAGCGCCGGGCGCAGGTTGAGATCAATGCTGACCATCGCACCGGCCTGGTGGGCGCGGCGCATGCCCTCCAACGTGGCCTGTGCGATCTCGGCCTCGGTCAGGCTGTTGGAGCACACATGGAAGCTGCGCGTGCCTTCAAAGCAGTTCGGGTGGAAGTGCGAACTGCGGAACAGCAGATCGGCCGCCGGCGGGCGGTAGAAGCTGAAGCTGCGTTCGCCGCTGGCATCCAGTGCCACGAACGCCAGCGCTGTTTTGGCCGCGTCGGTACGCACGATGCAGTCGGTCGCCACGCCGGCACTGGCCAGGCTCTCGGCGAGGAAATCGCCGAACATGTCCTGGCCGAGCATCCCGGCAAAATGGGTGTCCGCACCAAGCCGCGCCGCCGCAACGGCGACGTTGGCGGGCGCACCGCCGGCGTACTGCAGGAAGGCACGCGGGGTGTCCGGGGTGGCCGGCGGTTGGGCAAGTAGATCGATCAAAATCTCGCCGAAACAAACAATCTTGGACATCGTGGCCTCAAGCTCCCTGGCGGATTCCAGCGGCCGGGCGCGAGCCCCACAGGCCGTAGAAGATGATGTAGCCGTAGCACAGCAGCGGCAGGATGAAGGACGGCTGCAGGCCGATATGGTCGGCCAGCTTGCCCTGCAGGACCGGGATCAGCGCCCCGCCGACGATCGCCATGATCAGCAGGCTCGACGCCTTGGTGGTCAGCGTGCCCAGGCGTTCGATGCTCAGCGCGAAGATCGTCGGGAACATGATCGAGTTGAACAGGCCGATCGCCACCACCGAGTACAGCGCCACCTGCCCCTGGGTGAGCATGGTCAGCGCCAGCAGCGCCACGTTCATGCTGGCGAACAGGGTCAGCAGCAGGCGCGGCGAGAAGCGGGTCATGATGGCCGAACCGGCAAAGCGGCCGATCATCGCCATCGTCCAGTACGCAGAGACGTAATGCGTGGCCTGCTGTTCGCTGAAGCCGCCGATGTTCGGCAGCGACAGGTAGTTCACCAGCACGCTGCCGACCGCCACTTCCGCACCCACGTAGAAGAAGATGCCGAGCACGCCGAACCGGACGTGGCGGTGACGCAGCGCCTCCATCAGGGTGTGCTTGTCGCTGCTGTTCTGCTCGGTCGTCTCATTCAGTGCCGGCAGGCGGAACAGATAGACGAACACGGCAAGCAGGACCAGCGCGATTGCCAGGCCGACATACGGGCCCTGCACCGACTGGGCTTCCTGGGTGCGATAGGCCAGCTGTTCGGCCATCGGCAGCACATTGATCTCGTCCGCACTCTTGACGGTGTTGCCCAGGATGAGCAGGCCACCGAAGATCGGCGCGATCGCGGTCCCCAGCGAGTTCAGCGCCTGGGCCAGGGTCAGTCGGCTCGACGCCGTCTGTTCCGGACCGAGCAGCGCCACATACGGGTTGGCCGCCACCTGCAGGACAGTGATACCCGTGGCCAGCACGAACAGCGCACCCAGGAAGGCTTCATACACGCGCAGCTCGGCCGCGGGCCAGAAGCCGAGCGCGCCCACTGCGGCGATGGCAAGGCCGGCCACGATGCCGTTCTTGTAGCCCAGCCGTGCGACCAGGCGACTGGCCGGCACCGACATCAGGAAGTACGCGCCGAAGAAGGTGA
>NZ_KV791291.1:82637-249851 GCF_001807865.1 Stenotrophomonas sp. HMSC10F06
GCGCCGAAGAAGGTGAACTGCACCAGCATCGCGCGGGCGTAGGTCAGATCGAACACGGCCTTCAGATGCGGGATCAGGATGTCATTGAGGCAGGTGAGGAAGCCCCACATGAAGAAGATCGTGGTCGCCACGGCCAGCGCAACGCGCGTGTTCACCACGGGCGCGGCGGAGGATGAGGATGGGAGGCGGGGCGTTGGAGAGATGGGCATTCAGGTACGCGCCTCAGTGCGCGAGCAGGTGATTGGGGGAGCCATCAGACAGTCATCGCGCCGCTGCTCTCGCGAACGCGGAGCTGGACCGGTGCAACGGTACGGGCCGGTGCGGCGTCGGGATGATCCAGACGCAGCAGCAGCAGTTCGGCTGCCTGTCGCCCGCGTTCGCGCGGGTTGACGGTCAGCGTGGTCAGCGGCGGCGATGCCACCGAGGCCTCGGAAATATCATCGAAACCGGTCACCGCGAAATCGCGGCCCGGCTGCACGCCACGCGATGCCAGGCCCAGCATCAGACCCAGCGCGACGCTGTCGTTGTAGCAGACCGCTGCGGTCGGCACGGCATCCAGCGCGAACAGCTCGCCGGTGCGCGCGGCCGCATCCAGGCGGCTGGGCGAGGTTTCGATCAGCCACTCCGGCTGCACCGGCATGCCGGCTTCCACCAGGGCCTGCGCATAGCCGGTGCGGCGCTGATGGCAGGAACTGGACACCGCATGACCGCCATAGAACGCGATGCGGCGGTGGCCCTGCTCGATCAGATGCCGCGTGGCCAGATAGGCACCCTGCTGGTTGTCCAGGGTCAGGAAGTCCCAGTCGGCACCGGGCAGCTCGCGGTTGAACAGCAGCACGTTGGCGTGCCCGAGCACCTGGCGCAGCTGCCCGGCATCGCTGCCTTCGGCGGGCGACAGGATCAGCCCGGCCGGCATGTGCTCCATCAACGTGGTCAGCACTGCCTGCTGCCGCTCCGGCGATTCACCGGTGCTGCCAAGCAGGGTCACGAAGCCCTTGCCGCCCAGCGCTTCGTCCACCCCGGAGGCGAACTCGGCGAAGAACGGGTTGGACAGGTCGTTGATGACCAGCGCCACGCTGGACGAGGTACGCCGGCGCAGATTGGCCGCGCCACGGTTGTAGACATAGCGCTGGCGCCGCAGTTCGGCCTCCACCTTGGCACGGGTGTCGACATTCACCAGCGGGCTGCCACGCAACACCAGCGAGACGGTCGCGCGCGACACGCCGATCGCTTCGGCGATGTCGGTCACGGTGACCGCGCGCGTGCCTTTGCCGGCGGGGGTGGCCTTGTCTTTCATCGGGTAGTCGGGTTCCTCAAGCAAGGTGCAAGCCTAAACGATCGCATTGACCAGCGGTCCGTGCCCCGTGCCGGCGGTCAGCCCCGATGGGCTGGCCACGGCACGGGCCGGTGCGTGGCTCATTCGAGCACCGCGCCCGGGGTGGCGCAGAACGAGGCCGGCAGCGCCTCGGCCTGGGTGCCCCAGCCGTTCTCCGGCGCGGTGCCGCCCAGCGCGAAGGCGATGGTGCCACCGCGCTGCAGCTGCGCCCAGTCCAGCCACACCGGCGCATGCGCGCGGCCATCGACCTGGACATTCTGGACGTACTGCAGCTTGCGGCCGTCGGCGCCCGGTGCCTTCAGGGTGAGCGTCCTGCCCTGGCCCAGATCGATCTCGGCGCGGGCGAAGCGCGGGGTATGCAGCAGGAACTCGCCGCTGCCCGGCACGGCCGGGTACAGGCCGAGCGCGCTGAACAGGTACCAGGCCGACATCGTGCCCAGGTCATCGTTGCCGGTGACCCCGTTGGGCGCGTTGGTGAACAGCTGCTGCGCGGCGCGCACCACGGTGGCGGTCTTCCACGGCTGGCCGATCAGCGTGTACATCCACGGCGCATGCAGGTCCGGCTCGTTGTTCGGGTTGTAGCGGTACTGGTTGTAGTAGCTGTACGGGCCAACCACCCATTCCTTGCGTGCGGCGGTCAGCGGCGAGGTCACCAGCGCGTCGTAGGCGAAGAACGTGTCCAGGCGGCGAGCGGCCTGCTCGCGGCCATGCATGGCCTGGACCAGGCCCGGCACGTCCTGCTGCGCCAGCCACTGGTACTGCCACGCAGTGCCTTCATGGAAGCCATGGTGCGAGCGCGGGCTGTACTTGCCATCGGCCGGCAGGTACCACGCGCCATCCTCCATGCGCGGCCGCGGGAAGCCGTTGAAATCGCCCTCCTCGTCACGCACCGACGGGTCCCACACCTTGCGCCAGTTGCGGCCGCGCTCACGCAGCACGCCGGCATCGGCGGCATGGCCGAGGCCATCGGCCATCTGTGCCAGCGCGCAGTCGGCCAGTGCGTACTCCAGCGTTGCCGAGCCACCGTGGTGCGGGTCCACGTCCATGCTCTTGGAGGGGAAGGCGCGGTCGTACTGCACGTAGCCGTTGGCCAGGTAGCTGGGGTTGCCCGAACGGCCCGCATGACGCGAGTTCATCGGCGGCACTTCGAACGCGTTCTTGCGCAGCGCGGTGTAGGCCTCGCCCTCGCGGCCGGCCAGCGCGCCGAAACGCCACAGGTCGACCAGGAACGGCGTCACCGGATCACCGGTCATCACGTTGGTTTCGAAGTTGGCATAGCCCCAGCGCGGCAGCCAACCGCCCTGCGCCTCGATGGCCAGCAGCGTGCGGCCGATGTCGCGCGCGACCTCCGGCTTGGTCAGGGCCAGCCACTGGTTCTGCGCGCGGTAGGTATCCCACAGCGAGAAGTACTCGTAGTAGGTCCAGCCGTCAGCGCGATGGATGTTGTCGTCGTAGCCACGGTAACGGCCGTCGGCATCGCTGCCGGTCAGTGGCTGCAGCAGCGCGTGGTACAGCGCGGTGTAGAGCACGGTACGGTCATCGTTGCTGCCGCCCTGCACACGCACGGCCGCCAGTTCCTTGCGCCACTGCTGCTGTGCCATCTGCCGCATCTGGTCGAAAGCAAGCAGGCGGTCGCCCTGCATGCCATCGCTGCGCAGGTTGGCGCGCGCGCCTTCGGCATCCACGTGGGAGATCGCGCTGACCGCGGTCACCGCGCGGCCCTTGCCCAGGTCGAAGCTGAGCCAGGCGCCACTCGGCTTGAGCTCGCCTTCCATGCCATGGCGGGCGCCGGGCAGGCCACCGCCCTCGCCCCAGGTGCCGAACGACTTGAACGGGCGGTCGAACTCGATGCGGAACCAGGTGGTGTACTGATGGCCACCGCAGAAGCTCTTGGTGACCAGCTTGCCTTCCACGGCGCGGTCGCCGACCACATCGACCACGCTGCCGATCACCGAATGGCGCTCGTTGGCCTGGCCGAGGTTCACCAGCACGTGGCCGGTGCCTGCATCGGCGGCGAAGGTGTAACGCTCGGCCGCGGCACGGGTGCGTGCGGTGGCTTCGGCATCGATGCCGCCGTAGTTGGTCAGGCGCACCTTGTAGTAGCCCGCCTGCCCGACTTCCCCGTCGTGGGTATAGCTGGAGGCGTAGCGCTTGTGATCGAAGCTCTTGGCGTCGTCGGTATTGAAGTCGCCGCCCGGGCCGATGCTGCCGGTCACCGGCAGGACCGAGACCTGGCCGCCCTGCTCCCAGCAGCCCGCACCGGAGAGGAAGGAATGCCCGAAACCCCGGATCTTCGGATCGTCGTAGCGCCACCCGGCGTAGTGCTCACCGATCGGGCTGACCTGGATCAGGCCGAACGGCGCCGAGGCACCCGGGAACGTATTGCCATCGTCCTTGCTGCCGATGAAGGTGTTGACCTCGCGCTCCAGCGCGGCGGGCGCGGCGGGCGCGGCCTGCAGCATCAGCGGCGCGCAGCTCAGCGCCAGCAGGCAGGCCAGGCCGGCGAGCGGGCGGCGGCGGGCCGGGATGGCGCCGGCGGCGGAAACGACGGAAGGACGGTGAGAAAGACGGGTCACGGACACGGACTCCTTGGCGGACGTGGCGGCAGCGCGAACCAGTGGCGGCGGGCGCCTCTAATTCCCTGGACTGGGCGACCCAATCCACACCCCGGTGAATTTAGATCGATTTAAGTAAAGCACGGGAATTTCAATCGATGCATTCTGCGCTGCAACATCGAGGACCGATCGCCAGCACCCCGCCCTGCCCGAGCCTGCGCAGTGCCTGGCAGTGCCCGGTGCCGGGGGCCGACATTCCGTCCCATCGGCCGATATAGCGGGCTGAAGCCCCGGACCCAGCAACATCGCGGGATCGGCCGGGGTCAAGCGAAAGCACGCCCCGCGTCCATATTGCGGAGCAGCATGCTTCCCTCGCGCGGTCGTGCTAAAAATCCCCCGCCAATCGTTTAGATCGATCCAACTTAAAACGGTCACGATTGCCGGAAGTGGGGAGCCGGGGGACTGCCCCACGCGATGCATGCGGGACGCGCCAGGCAACTCGACGCTCGAGATAATTTGGCTCCACCCATTAGATCGATTCAAAGAATTCGTATCGCCACCGTTTCAATCCAGGAGAGGGAGAGAGTGGAATGAAGATGTCACGCATGCACCGCCGCGTTGCGTTGTCCGCGGCCATTGCCAGCGCGTTGGCCACGGCCGTCGTGCCGGCCGCGCTCGCGCAGCAAGCCACCCCGGCCACGGGTACACCCGATGCCACCACGCTCGACAGCGTGACCGTCACCGGCTACCGCTACGCCATCGAAAAGAGTCTGCAGCAGAAGCGCGACGCCAACGCCGTGGTGGAAGTCATCACCGCCGAGGACGTGGGCAAGTTCCCCGACAAGAACGTCGCCGACGCGCTGCAGCGCGTGCCTGGCGTGGTCATCGAGCGCAGCGGTGGCGAAGGCAAGACCGTCAGTGTGCGCGGCCTCGCTCCGGACCTGACCCTGACCCAGTTGAACGGCAACTACGTGGCGACCTCGGAAACCAACAACGAGGCCACCCGTTCGTTCAACTACACGCTGCTGCCGGCCAACATGCTCTCCAGCGCCGAGCTGTTCAAATCGCCAGAGGCCCGCCTGGATGAAGGCGGCATCGGCGGCACCGTGATCCTGCACACGCGTCGCCCGCTCGACATGGAAGCCAACTCCGGCTACGTGAACCTGGAGGGCACCTCCTCGGACACCAGCCACGACGTGGATCCGCAGACGTCGGCGCTGTACTCCTGGCACAGCAAGGATGAGCGCTTCGGCGTGCTGGTCGGCGCGACCAAGCAGACCCGCACCAGCCGTACCATGCAGGCGAGCACCGAGGACTACCAGTGGTACGGCAACGGTACCGACGCGGTGGATGCCTACGGCAATCCGCAGCTGCAGGACGGTATCCACTACTGGTGGGGCCAGTCCGGCTTCAATGACCAGAGCGGGCGCAACTACAGCGAATTCTTCATGCCGACCTCGGTGAACTTCGCCGTCAAGGAAGAAAAGCGCGAGCGCACCGGTGGCCAGTTGACCTTCCAGTTCAAGCCGACCGACAACCTGACGCTGACCGCCAATTACTTCCGCTTCGAGCTGGAAGGCAATTACACCCAGAACATGTTGAAGATCCCGGAATGGAACCTCGCCCGCTTCAACGGCGACGGCAACTGGGACGGCGGCCGCCTGCTCAACGGGCTGAACTTCGACCCCTCCGGCAGCATCGTGACCGGCGCGCAGTACGAAAAGCTGGCCGGCAAGACGTATTACTGCAGCGAAGAACAGGCTGCTGCCGCCGGCATGGCGCCGGGCGGCTGGGGTCCGGACGACTGCACCATCCCCACCCCGCAGCTGACCGGTACCTACAGCAAGGAAAAGGCGCTCTCGCAGACCGGCGACCTGACCGTCGAGTGGGATATCAGCCCGCTGTGGAAGGCCTCCTTCACCGGTGGCCGCACCTGGTCCGAAGGTGGCCCGTCGATGAACTTCGGCATGTCCGCCAAGCCGCGCCGCCAGGTCGACGGTGTGTGGCAGTCCGGCAACACCTACAGCGCATGGGATCTGACCGGTACGCCGAGCGCCACCTTCTCGCCGAACCTGCAGGACCAGTTGATGGCCGGCATCGCCGAGATCGACACCGGTTCGACCGGCTCGTCGTGGATGCAGACCGAGGTCAAGCAGAACTACTTCCAGGCCGACTTCACCAAGCTGTTTGAAAGCGGCTGGCTGGACTCCATCCAGTTCGGTGCCAAGTACCGCGACGGCGATGTGCACCGCAATACCGGCAACACCTACTGGGTGTGCCAGGGCAAGGATCCGGCCGACTACGACAACAACCGTTACCAGGCCGGTTGCGATGCCACCGCCGGTGTCGCCCAGCCGGGCTTCTTCCTGTCCAACCCGATCAGCAACATCGCCGGCGGCTTCAACGCCAACGTGTTCCCGGGCATCAACTACCCGGCCTACATCAACTACCTCAACGAAAAGTACGGCGGATCGCACAGCCGCAAGGAAGAGGACTTCGTTTACAACGTCAACGAGAAGATCTACTCGGGCTACTTCCAGGCCAACTTCCGTACCGAGCGCGTGCGCGGCAACGTCGGCGTGCGCGTGGTCCGGACCAAGCAGTTCGCCGAATCCAGTGACTCGGTCGAGAAGTTCAACGACTACTTCCAGGACAACGCCGCCGGCTCGCCGATGGGCTGCAACGATCCTGCTGCCGCGCCGCTGATCGCCTCCAATACCGGCTATGTCTGCCAGAGCGGCTTCGTGCGCCTCCCGGATGGCCTGGCCCGCGAGAAAACGTACGCCTTCACCTCGATGGACAAGACCTACACGGACTTCCTGCCGAGCTTCAACATCGCCTGGGACATCACCGATACGCTGGTGCTGCGCGGTGCGGCCTCCAAGGTCATCGCACGCCCGAGCTACACCAGCATCGCTGCGCCGGGTGCGCTGAACTACATCAGCGAGGAGTACAGCAACGACCGTCGTGTCGCCGGTGGTACCGACACGCCCGGCTGGTACGGCTATGGCAGCAACAAGAACCTGGAACCGTTCGAAGCGACCCAGTTCGACGTCGGCCTGGAGTGGTACTTCAAGCCCGGCGCGGTAGCGGGCCTGGGCCTGTTCCGCAAGAACGTGGACAACTTCACGGTGCCGGTGGTCCGCGACCAGCAGATGAATGTCGGTGGCGAAACGGTCACGGTGCAGAAGTACGAGACCCAGGCCAACGGCCGCGATGGCGTCTCGCAGGGCGTGGAGCTGTACGGTCAGTACACCTTCGACACGGGCTTCGGCATCCAGGCCAACTACACCTACAACGACACCAACCTGGCCGCCATCGTGCTCGATGGCGAAGAGATCGGTTCCTCGCCGCTGGTGGGCAGCGCCAAGAACCAGGCCAACGTGACCCTCTTCTACGAGAACGAGAAGTTCCTGGCACGCGCGTCGTACAACCGCCGCGGTGAAGTCGTGGGCGGTCCGGTCAACGGCATGAGCCAGTACTCCGAACCGTACGACCAGCTGGATCTCAACGTGGCCTACAACTTCACCGAAGCGCTGACCTTCACCGCCTCGGTGCTGAACGCGACCAAGTCCGAGCAGCGCATCCATCTGGGCAACGACACCAAAGCCCGCCTGGTGTCCAACACCTACACCGGCCGCCAGCTGTACTTCGGCGTGAACTGGAAGTTCTAAGCGTTACCCGCCCCCGCCTCCGGGCGGGGCAACGGTCCTCCACGGCAGCTGCGCTTGTACAGGCGGCTGCCGTTTTTTTTAATCCAGCGCCGCGCGCAGTGCGTTGACCTGCGCCACGTCGGTGGCGGTCCAGTCCGGTGACAGTCCCATCAGGGCGGGATTGTGGTGACGCATCGCCGAGGGCTGCGTCGTCTTCGCAGAGGCGTGAAGTTCGGTGCACCCACTGCGCTCGGCGACCTCCACGGCGTTGGCCGCCGTGATTCCCGCACCAGCCATCAGTGAGATGCGGTCGCCTGCCTGCGCCACCAGGGCGGCCAGCACATCGGCACCGGCCAGCGCACTGGCCTGCCCGCCCGAACTCAGGATGCGCTGGCAGCCCAGCGTCACGATCTGCTCCAGTGCCGCCGGCAGATCACGCGCCGCATCGAAGGCACGGTGGAAGGTGATGCCGAGTGGGCCTGCTGCGGACACCAGTTCCCGGCACAACGCCATGTCGATGCCACCGTCGGCATCCAGAGCGCCGATCACCACACCGTCGCAGCCGAGCGCACGGCAGTACGCGATATCGCGCAGCATGATCTCGGCCTCCAGCGCGGTGTAGAGGAAATCGCCGGGACGCGGCCGGATCAGCACGAACAGGGGAATCTGCAGGCGCTCACGGGCGACCGCGATGCTGCCCTGCGACGGGGTCGTGCCGCCCTCGGCGAGGTTGTCGAACAGTTCGACCCGATCCGCCCCGCCGTGCTGGGCCGCCAGGGCGGAGGCCACCGAATTCGAGGCGATCTCCAGCAGCCGGCGCGGCGCGCTCACGTCTGCTCGCTCGTGTACACCGAAGCGGAATCACGCAGATCGTCCTGCCGGTCCTTGTCGCAGACCGCGTAGACGAAACCGCGGTGCAGTGCGTAGGCACCCACTTCGCCGTGCTTGTTCAAGGCGAGGAAGCAGACCTGCAGGGTCCTGCTCGCCTCGGGGCGCTTGCGCACCACCCGCGCGATCGCCTCGCGGCAGGCCTCGGCCGGCGAGCGACCCTGGCGCATCAACTCGACCACCAGGAACGAGGCCGCATTGCGGATCATTTCCTCACCCACGCCCGAAGCGGTGGCGGCACCGACCTCGTTGTCCACGTACAGGCCCGCCCCGATGATCGGGCTGTCGCCCACGCGGCCGTGCATCTTCCAGGCCATGCCACTGGTGGTGCAGGCACCGGCCAGACGCCCCTGGGCATCGATGGCGAGCATGCCCAGCGTGTCGTGGTTGCTGCTGTCACCGGGGCGGCTGCGCCGCTCGGCATTGATCTCGGGGGTGTACTGCGCGGTCTTGAGCCACTCGCGCCAGGCCTTCTCGGCTTCCGGGGTGAGCAGCTTCTTCCGCTCAAAGCCCTGCTGCACGGCGAACTGCTGCGCGCCCTCGCCGACCAGCATCACGTGCGGGGTCTGCTCCATCACCCGCCGTGCCACCGATACCGGGTGCGCGATATCACTCAGCGCCGCCACCGAACCACAGCGACCATCGCCATCCATGATGCTGGCATCCAGGCTCAGCACGCCATCACGATCGGGATTGCCGCAGCGCCCGACCGTGGGATTGCACAGATCAATCTCGGCCCAGCGCGCACCGGCTTCCACGGCATCGAGCGCCGAACCACCGGCCGACAGCGTTTTCCAGGCGACCTGGTTGGCCCCTACGCCGAAATCCCAGGTGGACACCACCCGCGCACCGGCGGCGGAACGCGCCTGCAGCGTCGGCAGTGCGAGGGCGCCAGCGGCCAGGGCACCGGCCTGGAGAAATCGCCTGCGGTCAGTCATGGGTAGGTCTCCAGCGAACGGGCAAGGAAAGAATTACACGACGATACAGCGATGTTCCGCGTGCCAGACCGCCGCGCCAAGAACGCCCAGCTCGCCGTGGTCCACCCGCCAGATCGGCACCTGGCGCAGCACCTCGTGCATCACGCCCTTGGCCAGGAAACGCGCGCGGAAACGGCCATCACGCAGGAAGCGATCCACCCGCGTGGAGATGCCGCCCGCCAGATAGACCGAGCGCGCACCAAAGGTGGTGGCCAGGTCGCCGGCCAGGCTGCCAAGCCAGGCGCAGAACACCTCCAGCGTTTCCACCGCCACCGGATCCACGCCCTCGTGCGCGGCGGCGATCAGTGCCTCGGTGCTGGTCCAGTGCGGTGTGACGCCACGGATATCGCACAGGCAGGGATACAGGTTCATCAGCCCGCCACCGGACAGCACGCGCTCGTTGTCCACGTGGTCCCAGCGCTGCAGCAGGCGCGAGAGCACCTCCAGCTCCAACGGATTGCAGGCATTCAACGCGGCATGGCCGGCTTCACTGGCCAGCACCGGCCGCTCGCCGCCTTCAAAGCGCAGTGCCGCGCCCAGCCCGGTGCCCGGCCCCAGCACCAATGCCGGGAAGCGCGGTGCCGCGCCGGGATCGCCATTTAGGGCCACCATGGACTCCGGCGCTACGTGCGGAATCGCGTAGGCCACTGCTTCGAAATCGTTGATCAGCGCCAGCGAAGCCAGCCCCGAATCATGACGGGTCTGCGCGACCGAGACCGGCCACGGCAGATTGGTGTTGACCAGGTGATCGCCGTCCAGCAGGCCGGCAATCGCCACCACCGCATTGTCCGGCGCGGCGGGCAGCGTCGCGATGAAATCGGTCAGGATCGCGGCCAGGCTGGGGTGCTCGGCACAGGCATAGCGCTGAAGACCGCTCAGCTGTGGCGCTGCACCAGCGCGCACGCTGGCCAACGCGACGCGGGCGAAGGTACCGCCGACATCGGCCACGATCAGCGTGTCAGGGAGGGAATCCCGCGGGGCCGCCGTCCGCGCCACATCAGGTTGAGCCGGAACCGGTACCGCTGCGCTCACTCGCTTGCCTTGGTTGAATCGATTGAATCCCGGCGATTCTCAGGCATCGCCGGGGGAATGCAAAGCCGCCTGCGCCATACAGCGCCGTACTGAACCCACGGCGCCGTGATCAGGGCTTGGCGGTCTGCAGGCGGTAGCTGGTGCTGGCCGTGGCCGTCGGGCCATCGCCCTGCACGGCACGCACCTCCACCTTGTGCTCGCCTACCGGCAGGTTGGTCGGCAGCGCGCCGCGCCACAGGTGCGGCGACGGCGTGGCTTCCGGCGAGCGGTCGAAACCGCGCAGGCGCTCGGCGGTATCGTCGGCGACGTTCTCCTGCAGCAGCCGCGGATCGGGCTGCTCGACACGCTTCATCGGCTGCCAGGCGCCATCGTCCACGCGGTACTCCACCAGCGAATCGGCCTGGCCCATGAACACGTTGGCGTACACGCCCCACGCCGGATACGCGCCGTGGCGCAGCACCTTCGGCGCATGCAGTGCGATCTGGTAATCGTCCGGTGCACGCGCCACGTAATAGCGCAGGCCGTAGTCGCCACCGGGCTTGACCGACAGCACCGCATAGCCGTTCGGGGTGCCATCGCTCATGGTTGCGTCGGGGATGCCGCTGCTGTCCTTCACGCCCGACCAGAATGCCCCGCAGGCCGCGCCCACGTTGTACTCGTGCAGCGGCTTGCTGCCCTGCCAGCCTTCGGCCGCGCCGTGGTAGTAGTGCTGCTGGGTGTGGCTGTGGCCGCTGAGCACCAGCACGTTCGGGAAGTCCTTCAGCAGCGCGAACAGGCGCGTGCGATCGGCATGGCGGAACGTCTCCCGGCCGGGTGCCGCATCGAACAGCGGGATGTGCATGCCGAGCACGATCAGCCGATCACGCGGCAGGCCCTTGAGGTAATTGCCGAGGAAGGTGAACTGGTCCGCGCGCAGGCCGCCCACGTAGCTCGGCTTGGCCTTGGGGTCGTAGACCACGTCATCGAGGAACACGAAACTCGCGCCCCCCTCTTCGACCGCATAGGTATCCGGGCCGTACACGGCGCGCCAGCTGTCCAGCGAGTGCGCATCGTTGCCGGCGTCCATGTCCAGGTCATGGTTGCCCGGCACGTGGAACCACGGCACCTGCAGCTGCGCGGTGACCTTGTTGATGTCCGGGTACAGGCTCAGGTCGTCATTGACGATGTCGCCCAGGGTCGTGCCCAGTCGCGCCGGGTGTTTGCCGATGATCGGCTCGACGATGGCGCGCTGGTAGTAGCCGATGTCCTGGCGGCTGGCGGTCTGCGAATCGGTGAACACCAGCATCTCGAAGCCGTTGCGCGCGGCATCGGTGCCCTTGGCCGGCTCCAGCGCGAAATCCCAGTTGCGGGTGGCACCGCCGGTGGCACGGATGCCGTCGTACTTCAGCTTCGGCGAGCCCTGCGGCGCATAGTGGCGCCAGTAGGACGGCAGTCCGTTGGCAGCGGCCGGGAAACGGTACTCGTCCGGCTTGATCACGAACACCGTCTGGCCCTCGCGCACCGGCAGGCTGTAGCTGCCATCGGCGGCGGTGCGCACGATCGTTTCACCGTTGGAAACCTGCACACCGGCCAGGCCGGGATCGGTCGGGCCGCGGCCCGGCTTGCCGTCGCGCTCCTGATACACCTTTCCGGTAACGGTCGTTTCAGCAGCCCAGGCAGGCGAAGTCATCAACAGCAGGCAAGCCAGCCAGGCGGCAGTACGGGTCATCGGGGGTGGTCCGGTCGGGGGTGGGGAATTGTAGAGCCGCACATCATCGCCTGCACCGCGTTTCACCGACGTTAAACGATGTGCAGCCCTGCCCTACCCGGCGTGGCGCGCCGCCAGCACCGCGACCGCGTCGTCCAGCGACAGGCCGCGCGCCCGCAGCAGCACGGTGAGGTGGAACAGCAGGTCGGCCGACTCGCCGAGCAGCGCCTCGTCATCCTGCGCCACGCCGGCCAGCGCCGTCTCCACCCCCTCCTCCCCCACTTTCTGCGCGATGCGGCGGGTACCGCCATCGAATAGCGAGGTGGTGTAGCTGCCAGCCGGGCGCTGCTGCTCGCGCTCGCGCACCACGGTATCCAGCCGGCCCAGGAAGTTGCCCGGCGCCTGCGGGAAGCAGCTCTCGCTGCCGGTATGACAGGTGGGGCCGGCCGGGCGCGCACTGACCAGCACAGTGTCGTTGTCGCAGTCGATCCGTATGGCGGTCACCGCCAGCACGTTGCCGGAGGACTCGCCCTTGGTCCACAGCCGCTGCTTGCTGCGGCTGAAGAAGGTCATCTGGCCCGTGGCGAGGGTCTGCTCCAGGGAGGCCGCATTGGCATAGCCCAGCATCAACACGCGCAGCGTATCCGTGTCCTGCACCACCACCGGCAGCAGGCCATCGCCCTTGCCCCAGTCCAGCTGCGCCAACGCCTCGCGCGACGGCCGCACGTCGATGGAATTCACCTCAATAGACATCTCGAACCTCGATCTGCTGCTCGCGCAGGAACTGCTTGAGCGCGGGAATGGCGATGGCGCCACTGTGGAAGACGCTGGCAGCCAGCGCACCATCGACGTCGGCCTGGTCGAACACATCGGCGAAGTGCTGCATCTCGCCAGCACCGCCGGAGGCGATCAGCGGCACCTGGCACAGCGCACGCGCCTGGCGCAGCTGGGCCACGTCGTAGCCGCGGCGCACGCCGTCACTGTCCATGCAGTTCAGCACGATCTCGCCGGCGCCGCGGCGCTGCGCCTCCACCAGCCAGTCCAGCGTGCGTACGGCCACCGCCTGGGTCTTGTCCGGGTCGCCACTGAACCGGCGCACCCGCCATTCGCCATCCGGCTCACGTACCGAATCGATACCAACGACGACGCACTGCACACCGAACGCATCGGCCAGTTCCTCAATCAGTTCCGGCCGGCCCAGCGCCGGGGAGTTGATCGAGATCTTGTCGGCACCGGCATGCAGCACGCGCCGCGCGGTCTCCACATCGCTGATGCCGCCAGCCACGCAGAACGGAATGTCGATCAGGCGCGCGATGCGCTCGATCCAGGCCACGTCCACCGCGCGCCCTTCCGGGCTGGCGCCGATGTCGTAGAACACGAGTTCATCGGCGCCCTGGTCGCGGTAACGCATCGCCAGCTCGGCGATATCGCCCATGTCCACGTGGTCGCGGAAGCGCACGCCCTTGACCACGCGGCCATCGCGCACGTCCAGGCACGGAATCAGGCGGCGGCTCAGCATGCCAGCGCTCCTTCCAGGGTCATGCGCCCTTCCAGCAGCGCCTTGCCGAGGATCGCGCCGCCACAGCCGACGGCCTTGGCCTGGGCCACGTCCTGGGCATCGCGCACACCGCCGGAGGCCTGCACCGCCACGCCGGGCAACAGCCGCGCCAAGTGCTGGTAAAGCTCGATGTTCGGCCCGGACAGCATGCCGTCGCGCGCGATATCCGTACACAGCAGGTGCTGCATGCCGGCCTCGGCGTAGCGCTGGGCCAGCGCCTCCAGCGTGTCCTCGGCGGTCTCGGTCCAGCCATGCACCGGCAACAGCCAGCGGCCGTCCTCGGCCTGGCGGGCATCGAGTGCGATGGTCAGCCGGTCCGGACCGAACTCGCGCAGCCAGCCGATCACCGTGTCCGGCTCGCGCACCGAGACCGAGCCGACGACCACCCGGGCCGCACCGGCATCAAGAATCCGGGCGACATCATCGCGCGAGCGCACGCCGCCGCCGGTCTGCACCTTCAGGCCGGTCTGCGCCGCGATCGCAGCCAGCAGCGGCGCCAGCGTGTAACCGCCTGCCCGGGCCGCATCCAGGTCCACCAGGTGCATCCAGCTTGCGCCGGCCGCGGCAAAGGCCTGCGCGCGCGGCAGCGGGTCATCGCCGTAGGTGGTCTGCCGCGCGTAATCGCCCTGCAGCAGCCGCACTACACGGCCTTCGCGGATGTCCAGGGCGGGATAGACGATGAAACTCATGTGGGTTCGTTCTCGATGAAGTTGCGCAGGATGCGCGCGCCCGTATCGGCCGAGCGCTCCGGGTGGAACTGGGCGCCACTGTGCCGGCCGCGCTGCACGACCGCCGCGAACAGCCCGCCGTGATCGCAGGCCGCCACGGTGTCTTCGCCCAAGGGTGCCGCATAGCTGTGCACGAAGTAGGCACTGGCGCGTGCCGGCACACCGGCCAGCAACGGCGACTCGCGCAGGGGCAGCAGCCGGTTCCAGCCCATGTGCGGCACACGGATGCCGGTGGCAGGACGCAGGTGGCGAACGACCCCGGGCAACAGGCCCAGGCATTCGACATGGCCCTCTTCAGAGCCATCGAACAGCAGTTGCATGCCCAGGCAGATCCCAAGCAGCGGTACCTGCAGCTCGCGCAGCGGCTGCACCAGACCCTGCGCATGCAGACGCGCCATGCCGTGCGGGGCCGCGCCGACGCCGGGCAGGATCACCCGCGAGACACCTTCGAGCCCCTGCGCATCGCGCACCAGCCGCACCTGCACGCCCAGCCGTTCCAGCGCATAGCGGACCGAACCGAGGTTGGCTCCACCCGCATCGATCAGCGCAACCTCGGTCACAGTGCCCCCTTGGTGCTCGGCAGCGCGGTGCCCTGCCGCGGCAAGGCCTGGCGCAGCGCGCGCGCCAGCGCCTTGAAGCAGGCCTCGACCTTGTGGTGGTCGTTGTCGCCGCGCACGCTCAGGTGCAGATTCAACCCAGCCGCATCACACAGCGAGCGGAAGAAGTGCGGCACCAGCTCGGTCGGCATGTCACCCACGCGCTCGCGCTTGAACTCGCCTTCGAACACGAAATACGGGCGGCCGCTGAAATCCAGCGCGGCACTGGCCAGGGTCTCGTCCATCGGCAGGGTGAAGCCGTAACGGCCGATGCCACGCTTGTCGCCGAGTGCCTCGCGCAGGGCCTGGCCCAGCGCCAGGCCGGTGTCTTCAATGGTGTGGTGCTCATCGATGTGCAGGTCGCCCTCGGCCTGCACACTCAGTGCGAAGCCGCCGTGCTTGCCGATCTGCTCCAGCATGTGATCGAAGAACGGCAGCCCGGTGTGGGTCTGCGGCTCGGCGGTGCGGTCCAGATCGACGTCAACCCGGATCTTCGTTTCTTTGGTATTGCGCTGCACGGTGGCGCGGCGCGGCGCATCGGCCAGCTCATGCGCGATCGAGGTCCAGTCCCAGTCGCCGCCAAACTGCTCGGTGCGCAGCTGGAAACCGCGGATCTTCATGTTCTCGGCGAACTGGATATCGGTCAGGCGGTCGCCCACCATCGCCGAGCGTGCCCAGTCGATGCTGCGGTCCTGCAGATACGGCAGCATCAGGCCGATGCCCGGCTTGCGGGTCGGTGCGTTGTCCTGCGGCCAGGTGCCGTCGATCAGTACGTCACGGAAGGTGATGCCCTGGCTGGCGAAGATCTGCAGCATCAGGTCGTTGGGGCCATCGAAGCTGGCCTGCGGATAGCCTTCGCTGCCCAGGCCATCCTGGTTGCTGACGATCACGAACTGATAGCCCGCATCGCGCAGCTTGAGCATCGCCGGGATCACATCGCGCACGAAGCGCAGCTTCTCGTAGGCGTCGATCTGGAAATCGGCGGGCTCTTCGATCAGGGTGCCGTCGCGGTCGACGAACAGAATCGGGGTCATGCGGCAGCCCTCCGGGCCATCAGGGCGGCAAGTACACGGTCATTCTGCTCGGGGCTGCCGATGGTGATGCGCAGCGCATCGCCAAGCTGGGGTGCAGCCCGCTGGTCACGCACCACCACACCGGCGGCGAGCAACGCGTCGAAGGCACCCTGTGCATCGGCAAAGCGGACCAGCAGGTAGTTGCCCTGCGAGGGATAGACACGCACCACACCGGGCAGCGCGGCCAGGCCGGACTGCAGGCGGGTACGTTCGGCTTTGATCTGCGCGATGCGCCGGGTAGTCACGGCCAGGCTCTCGGCGCCGAGACCGGCCAATGCCAACTCGGCACAGGGCGCGGGCACCGGGTATGGCGCCTGGCAGCGGCGCAGCAGCTGGATCAGCGCGGCATCGGCGATCAGGCTGCCAATGCGGGCGGCCGCCAGCGCATGCGCCTTGGACAGCGTGCGCAGCACGGCGATGTTCTCGTAACGGCTCAACAGCGTAGTTGCGGTCGGTTGCTCGGCGTACTCCCCGTAGGCCTCATCCACCACCACCAGCGCCCTGCCCTGCAATGCCGTGGCCACCCGCTCGATCTCGGCCAAGGTGATCACGCTGCCCGCGGGATTGGACGGCGAGCACAGGAACACCAGCTTGGCGTTGCCCGACAGCGCCGCGGCAATGACGGCATCGATATCGGCGACCAGCGCATCGCCCTGATCGACCAGCGGCACCTCGATCAACGGCGCGTTCTGCAGGCGCGCGCAGACGGCATACATGCCGAACACCGGCGGCGTGGTCACCACCGCATCGCGGCCCGGCTCGCACAGCGCGCGTACCAGCAGATCGATGGCCTCGTCGCTGCCGCGGCCGATCAGCAGTTGTTCGGACGAGCAGCCGTACAGCTCGGCCAGGCGATCACGCAGCGCCGCTGGCTGCGGGTCGGGATAGCGGCGCGCCCCACCGGCGGCGTCGGCCGGATTGGCCCAAGCCGATTCATTCGCGTTGAGCCAGACATCGCCGACCAGCGCACTGCTGCGCGCCGAGGAATACCCCGCAAACGCCTGCAGGTCGGCACGCACCAGGGACAGGATGGAGGCAGTGCTCATGCGGCCGCCTCCATGCGCAGCGTCACCGCGTTTTCGTGGGCGTCCAGGCCTTCGGCGCGTGCCAGCACGCGGGCACACTCGCCGATCGCTGCGATGCCAGCGGCCGTGGCCGACTGCACGCTGATCAGGTTCTGGAAGCTGGCCACGCTGACCCCGCTGTAAGCGCGGGCAGCGCCGGCGGTCGGCAGCACGTGGTTGGTGCCACTGCAGTAGTCGCCCAGCGCTTCGGGGGTGTAGTCGCCCAGGAACACAGACCCGGCCGCTTCCACCTTGTCCAACCACGCGCGCGGCTCGCGCAGCGCCAGGATCAGGTGCTCCGGCGCATACCGGTTGCTGATCGCGAAGGCGTCGTCCAGCGAATCGACCAGGATCAGGCGCGAGGACGCCAGCGCCTGCGCGGCGATTTCCGCACGCGACAGCTGCGCCAGCTGCGCTTCAACCGCCGCCTCGACCCGGTCCACCATCGCCGCGTCGTCGGTCAGCAGCAGCACCTGCGAATCCGGGCCGTGCTCGGCCTGCGATAGCAGATCGGCGGCGACGAACGCCGGCGTGGCACCCGCATCGGCAATCACCAGCACTTCGGACGGCCCGGCCGGCATGTCGATCGCCGCGGCACCGTCCTGGGCGACCTGCTGCTTGGCTTCGGTCACGTAACTATTGCCCGGGCCATAGAGCTTGTCGCACGCCGGCACGCTGTCAGTGCCATACGCCATCGCCGCGATCGCCTGGGCACCGCCCAGCTTGAACACGCGGTGCACGCCGGTCAGGCGTGCGGCCACCAGCACGGCCGGATCGGCACTGCCGTCCTTGCGTGGCGGCGTGCACAACACGACTTCCCGGCAGCCGGCCAGCTGTGCGGGCACCCCCAGCATCAGCGCGGTGGACGGCAACGGCGCGCTGCCGGCCGGCACATACAGACCCACCCGACCGATCGGCCGCACCACGCGTTCGCAACGCACGCCGGGCGCGGTCTCGACCGCATAGCCCTGGGTCATTCCGGCCTGGTGGAAGGTACGGATGCGCGCGGCCGCATCGATCATCGCCTGGCGCAGCTCGGCCGAGACGGCCTGCTCGGCGGCAGCGAATTCCGCCTCGCTCACCTCGAAGGTATCCGGCGCCACCCCGTCAAAGCGCAGGGTGATCTCGCGCAGCGCGGCATCGCCGCCTTCGCGTACCGCGGCGATCAGGGCCGCGACCGACTCACGGGTGCGCGCCGCAACGGCCTGGACCGGGCGTTGCAGCGCCTGCGCCTGGGCGCCGGCATCCAATTGGGACCACGTCAAACGATTCATGCCAGCGACCGCTCCACACTCAATACCATCAAGCCCTGCGCACCCGCGCGCTCCAGGTCCTCCAACCGCTGCCAGGTCAACGCACCGTGGCACATGGTCTGCAAACGCAGGTGGCCGCCGTCATCGGGCAACTGCACCAGCGGATCGGCGTCGGGCAGCAGGCGGGTCAACTCGGAGACCCGGTCCAGCGCGGCGCGGAACATCAGCAGCTTGCTGTCCTGCACGTTCACCACGCCATCAAGGCGACGCAGCAGCATCGCCATCAGACCGGCGCGGGCGTCATCGGGCGTGCGGACCGGGCCGGCCAGCACCGCCTCGCTTTCCAGCAGGGTTTCGACCGGCTTGAGCTGGTTGGCGGCCAGGGTGGCGCCGCTGGAGACCAGATCGCAGATCAGGTCGGCGGTGCCCAGGCGCGGGGCGATTTCGACCGATCCGGACAGCTCGACCACCTGCGCATCCACGCCACGCTCGGCCAGCCAGTCGGCCAGGATCGCGGGGTAACTGGTGGCGATGCGCTTGCCGGCCAGCTGTTCGACGCCGGTCCATTCCCATTCCTCCGGCACCGCCAGCATCAACCGGCACTGGCCGAAGTTCAGCCCGCGCAGCGCCTGGTAGGCATCCGGCAGGCCGGTCCGGCGGCGGGCGGCGCCCTGCTCGTCCAGCTCGTTGCGGCCGACGATGCCGAAATCGCAAACGCCATCGGCGATCAGGCCGGGGATGTCGTCATCGCGGACCAGCAGCAGGTCCACCGGCAGCGACTCGCCGTAGCAGAACAGCTTGTCGCGGCTCTGCCGCCAGCTCAGCCCGCAGGCGGTCAGCAGGCTGCGGGCGGGCTCGGCCAGCCGCCCGTTCTTCTGGATGGCGATACGCAGCCGGTCACGTGCCGGGGCGGTCTGGGTTGCACTCATGGGGAGGCTCACTTACTCGGATTCGGGGGAGGACGGCGTGGCGGCAATGGCGGCGGCATAGCCGCCGTGGCCATGCTCCAGCGAACGCGCCACGCGCCCGGTGGTGGTCACGCTGACGCCGGTCAGTTCGTGGATTTCGCGATACGGCACGCCCTGCTGCAGCAGCGGCACCACCTTCCAGCGGTCCGACAGCGCCTCCAGCTCGGCCGGGGTGCACAGGTCGCGCAGGAATGCGGTGACCTGTTCGGCGCTGGACAGCGCGGCGAAGGCCGCAGCCAGGCAGGCCAGATCGGCCTGGGCATCTTTTTCTCGGGGGGCGGGGCGTAGTTTCATCGTATCAATGTAATAGCGTGCTATTACATTAGCGCAAACGAAGCTCCAGGGTCAAACCGGGTGGCTGCTCGGATCAGGTTGGTTCAGGGGCGGGAACGAAAAACGCCCGCGGAGCGGGCGTTTGTTTTGGGTATCGGGCGTTCAACGGCGTACCGACCAACGGTCGGTACCTACCGGCACGTTACCTCGGCGCGGAGGGCGCCGCTGCGCAGGCACTCGCCGAACAGGCTGCCCTGGCGGCTCGGGATGGAATGGATGGTTTCCAGCTCCCCTGCCCCGTCCGGGCACTTTTTCCCGGCCAATCCGCGCAGGTCACGCTGCAGCTGCTCCCGGTCGATCACGTGGCAGCGGTCGACCGTCAGCCGGTACTGGCCCGGACCGATCCGCTGGCCATGCAGCGCAGGATCGGTCCGGCACGCGGTCAGCAGGAGCAGCAGCGTTGCCGCCACCCCCAGCCGCCTCACGGCATGACCTTGGCCTGCTCCAGTTCCACCTGCAGGGTGCTGGCCAGTTCCTCGCGCGAGACCTCGAACTGCTGCTCGCGCAGCAGATCCTTGACCGCGACCACGCCACGCGCCAGCTCGTCGTCACCGGCCAGCACGACGAAACGAATACCGGCCTTGGCCGCGTACTGGAACTGCTTGCCGATCTTCTTCGGCTCCATCTGCACTTCGGCGTTGATGCCACCGGCGCGCAGGCGGCGGGCGATATCCAGCGACTGCGGCAGGCTGGCGTCGTCCATCAGCGCCACCAGCGCATGCACGCTGCTGTCTTCAATCCCGGCGATCAGGCCGGCTTCGCGCAGCTGCCAGAACAGACGGGTCAGGCCGATGGAGATGCCCACGCCCGGCAGCTTGGACTTGCTGTAGTGGCTGGCCAGGTCTTCGTAACGGCCACCGGAGCAGATCGAGCCGATCTGCGGGTGGTCGGTCAGGGTGGTTTCGTACACGGTGCCGGTGTAGTAATCCAGGCCGCGCGCGATGGAGAAATTCAGGCAGTACGCGGTTTCCGGCACGCCCAGCGCCTTGACCAGCTCCAGCACTTCGCGCAGTTCGGCCACGCCCACCTTCAGCGTCTCGCTGGCAGCCGGATCGGCCAGCAGCGCGTCCAGCTGGGCCAACGCGTCGGCGTGGCCGCTGGAGCGGACCGCCACGAAGGCCAGGATCCGCTCGACCTGCTCGGCCGGGATCTCAAAGCCTTCGCCCACCAGCGTCTCGCGCACGTAGTCGGGGCCGCGCTTGTCCAGCTTGTCCACTTCGCGCAGCACCGCCAGCTGGCGCTCGCCATCAGCCACGCCCAGGCTTTCAAAGAAGCCGCGCAGCAGCTTGCGGTTGTTGAGCTGGATACTAAAGGCGCCGATGCTGAGCTCGGCGAAGACCGCATGGATCACCGCCAGGACTTCGGCGTCATAGCGGATGCTCAGCGCGTCCTTGCCGATCACATCGATGTCGCACTGGTAGAACTCGCGGAAGCGACCGCGCTGGGCACGCTCGCCGCGGTACACGCGCTGCATCTGGTAACGACGGAACGGGAAGGTCAGGTCGTGCTCGTGCTCGGCCACGTAGCGGGCCAGCGGCACGGTCAGGTCGAAGCGCAGGGCCAGCTCGGGCAGCGTTTTGTCGCCGGCTTCGGCCGCGTTTGCCAATGCGCCGGTGGACTGCACGAAATACACCTGGCGCTCGGTTTCACCGCCGGACTTGGTCAACAGCACATCGGACAGCTCGAACACCGGGGTTTCCACCGGCAGGAACCCGAACCGCTCGTAGTTGCGGCGGATGACGTCCAGCATGCGCTGGAACGCGATCTGCTCGCGCGGCAGCAATTCCATGATGCCGGGCGGCGTACGGGGCTTGATCACTTGCGGGACTCCTGCGGAAACGGGGGGATGAGCGAGCGGCATATTCTAGCCGCAGCCAGCGCAACGAGCCGCATCCGGGCATCGGGACCGGGCCAATGGCGGCATGACGTATCATAGGCAGGTCCCGCTTGCTGACCTGACATGACCCGGCCCCACTCCGGTACCGCGCTTTCCGCTGTTGAAGACACCGCCGCCCCCGGTTGCTCGCCGCTGCGCGACTGCCTGCATTGCTCGGTACGGCACCTGGCGGTCTGCTCGGCGCTGTCGCCGGATGAAGTGCAGGCGCTGGAGCGGGTCACCGTGTCCCAGGCACTGCCGCTGGGGTCCACCCTGGCCCGTGCGGGTGAGCCACGCCAACATGTCTATACGATTACGGCCGGTGCGCTGCGCCTGGTCCGCACGCTGGCCGATGGCCGCCGCCAGATCAGCGGTTTCGTGCTGCCCGGCGACTTCCTGGGCTTGAGCGGCAGCGATCACCACCGCTATGACATCGAGGCCATCGCCGACAGCCGGGTCTGCCGCGTGGCCCTGCCGCAGATGAAGGACCTGCGCTCGCGCTTCCCGCACCTGGAGCGCAAGCTGCTGCAACGCGCCTGCCAGGAGCTGGATGCCGCGCAGGATGCCGCCATGGCGCTGGGCCGGCTGCAGCCGGCCGAGAAGGTCGCCGATTTCCTGCTGCGCCTGGCCGCGCGCGAAGCGCTGCTCGGTGAGCCGGGCCTGCGCGTGACCCTGCCGATGGGCCGCGGCGACATCGCCGACCATCTCGGCCTGACCATGGAAACCGTCAGCCGCACCTTCACCAAGCTGCGCCAGCAGGGCCTGATCGCCCTGCCCCATCTGAACACCGTCGAGATCCTGGACGAAGCCGGCCTGCAGAAGCTGTCGGCCGACGAGTCGTACTGACCCCGCCTCACCCGCGTAACAGCACCTCACGCAGCGCCCCATGCTCCGGTGCGCACGCTTCGGCCTGCGCGGGCCGCTCCAGCAGCGCGGCCAAGGCCGGCGGCACGTCCAGCACCTGCCCGATCAACGGCTCCACCACCGATTCGAACTTGGCCGGGTGCGCAGTCGCCGCCACCGCCCAATGCCCCTGTGCGCCCGCGGCCCGCAGGTGCTCCAGGCGCGCCACCGCCGTCGCCGTATGCGGGCAGAACACCTCGCCATGCAGGTCATGGCGCCGCTTGATCACTTCGCGGATCGCCGCATCATCCACGGCCTCGGCCGTGAACGCGCCCCGCAGTGCCACGTCATCGTCGTTGTAGAGCCAGCGCAGCCGCTCGAAATTGCTGGGCGCCCCCACGTCCATCGCGTTGGCAATCGTCGCCACGCTGGTTTGTGCCTGGTAGGCCTCGCCATGGAAATAGCGCGGCAACACCTCATTGGCATTGGTCGCCAGCGCGATCTGCCCCAGCGGCAGGCCCATCGCCCGCGCCAGGATCGCCGCCATCGCATTGCCCAGGTTGCCGGTCGGAATCACCAGATTGAGCACGTGGCCGGTCTGCGCCTGATGCACCAGGGCCGCATGGGCGTAATAGCTCATCTGCGGCAGCCAGCGACCCAGGCTGATGCTGTTGGCCGAGCTCAACGGCACTGCGTTCTGCAGCTCGCGATCGCCCAGCGCCTGTTTCACCATCGCCTGGCAATCGTCGAACGACCCGGCGACGCGCAGTGTGTGGATGTTGTCGCCGAAGCACCCCAGCTGATGCGCCTGGCGCGGCGAGACGCGGCCATCCGGGTACAGCACCACGACGCGGATCCCCGGCTGCCGATGAAAGGCCGCGGCAACGGCCGCCCCGGTATCGCCCGAGGTCGCCACCACGATCGTCAGCGGACGCTCACGGCCCTGCTGCAGGCGGGCAAGACACGCCGCGAGGAAGCGCGCACCGAAATCCTTGAACGCCGCCGTCGGGCCATGGAACAACTCCAGCACATGATCATCAGCGGTCGCCAGGGGGCGCAGTGGCGCATCGAAATCGAAGGCCTGCTCGCACAGTTCGGGCAGTGCTCTCTCCAGGGCATCGTCATGGAAATACGGGGCCAGTACCGCCGCAGCGGTCTGTGCGAAGGAACCCTGCGCTGACCAGCTCTGCAGTTGCGGGCGGTGTTCGGGAACGTACAGACCACCATCCGGGGCAAGGCCGGCGGCGAGCGCCTGGCTGAGCGAGGCGGCGGGCGCGGCGTGACGCGTGGAAACGAACTTCATCGGATATCCCAAAGTAGAAAGAGTGGACGTGTCACAGCACGCGCGCGGCGGGCGCATTCAAGGGTGACACCCAGCCTTGGCTGTCGAAGCCCGCGTCCGCGAACGCCTGCTGGACTGCCGCCTGCGCGGCAAGCGCGGCATCGCGCTGCTCGAACCAGGCAAACACGCTCGGCCCCGCACCGGAGATGCTGGCGCCCATCGCCCCGGCATTCAACGCAGCATCGCGGGCCGCCGCAAACCCGGCGATCAGACCGGCCCGACGCGGCTCGACCAGCACGTCACGCAGGCCGGCACGGACCAGTGCGGCATCGGAGGTGAAGCAGCCACTGAGCACCAGCGCCAGATTCGCGCTCTGCGCGACGAACTCGCCCAACGCGTAATGCCCCTGCAGCGCGGCGCGCGCGCGGCGCGTCTCCAGCACCGCGTTCGGATGCACCAGCAGGCTGTGCCACGCCGCCGGGACCGGCACCGGCACCAGGCGGTCGGCCGTGCTCAGTACCAGCCCGCCCAGCAGCATCGGCCCGAGGTTGTCGCCGTGGCGGCCGCCACTGGCCACCGCCTCGCCAGTCAACGCGAACGGATACAACGCTTCGCGCGACAACGGCTGCGGCAACAGCGCATTGGCGGCCACCAGCGCCGCCACGCAGGAGGCGGCCGAACCGCCCATGCCCGAGCCCAGGGCGATGCCCTTGTCGATCTCCACCTCAAAGCCGAAGGGCAGATCCAGGGCGGCACGCAGCGCGATCAGCGCAGCACCGGCGGTGTTGTCCTCGGCCACCAGCGGCAGGTTTACCGTGGTACCGCGGATCGCGTGGATGCGAACCACGGGCTCGTCGATCCGGCGGACCGTGACCGTATCGCCAACGCCTTCGATCGCGTGGCCAAGAATATCGAACCCTACCCCCACGTTGCCGACCGAGGCCGGCGCGAACGCGCGTGCTTCAACGCTGCTGCCCTGACTCACAGGCGTGCTCCTTCGCCCACCGCCACGCGCAGCACATCGGCGAACACGCCCGCGGCGGTCACCTCCGGCCCGGCACCCGGACCCTGCACCACCAGCGGGTTATCGCAGTAGCGGCGCGTGGTGAACTGCACCACGTTGTCGGTCAGGCGCAGGTTGGCGAAGGCATGCGCCGCCGGCAGCGCGACGAGTCCTACTTCAGCGCCGTCGGGGGTCAGGCGTGCCACGTAACGCAGCACCGCACCCTCGGTCCTGGCGACGGCCAGCCGCTCGGCAAACACCGCATCGATCTGTGGCAGGCCGGCCATGAAATCCTCCACGCTGGCCTGGCGCAGCGCTTCGGGCACCAGGCTCTCCACGCGCACCTGCTCCAGGCTGAGTTCACGGCCCGCCTCACGCGCCAGGATCACCAGCTTGCGCGCGACATCCACGCCGGAGAGATCATCGCGCGGGTCCGGCTCGGTGTAGCCCATGCCACGCGCCTGGCTGACCAGATCGGAGAACGGCACCTGGCCGTCGTACTTGTTGAACAGCCACGCCAGCGTGCCGGAGAAGATGCCGTCGATCGCCAGCACCTCATCGCCGGTATCGACCAGGTCGCGCAGCGTGGTGATGACCGGCAGCCCTGCCCCCACCGTGGCCTCGTAACGGAAGCGCGCGCCACTGCCGGCGGCCGCCTCGCGGATCGCGTGATAGCGCTCCAGCGGACCGGCGCCGGCCTGTTTGTTCGGGGTGACCACGTGGATGCCCGCGGCCAGCCAGCCGGCATAGCGGTCGGCTACATCGGCGCTGCCACTGCAATCGATGATCAGCGCGTGCGGCAGGTGGGCAGAGAGCAGATGCTCGGTGAACGCCTCCAGGTCACTCGGCTGCGCCGGGCCGGACAGCGCCGCGCGCCAGTCGCCCTTCAAGCCCCGTTCGTCCAGCACCATGCGGCTGCGCGAGGCCACCGCACGCAGGCGCAGATCCACATTCGCGCGGCCCAACAGCTGCACCTGGGCGGCCTGCAACTGATCCAGCAGGGCCGCCCCCACGTTGCCCGGGCCGATCACACCGACCGAGAACGTCTGCGGCGACAGCCAGAAGCCGGCATGCGCCGCGCGCAGGGCCTTGGTCGCATGGCGGCTGTCCACCGCCACGGAAATGTTGCGCTCGGACGAGCCCTGCGCGATCGCCAGGATGTTCACCTGCGCGCGGCCCAGCGACTCGAACAGCCGCGCGGCCACGCCGGGCTGCCCGGCCATGCCGTCACCCACCGCCGCCAGCACGCTTACGTTGTCGGTCAGCTGCACGCGCTGCACCTGGCCCAGGCTCAACTCATGCGCGAACGCCTGCAGCAGCGACTCACGCGCACGTACCGCCTCGGCCTGTTTCACCACGCAGCAGATCGAATGCTCGGAAGACCCCTGCGAGATCATCACCACCGACACATGCGCATTGCGCAGCGCCGCGAACACACGCTCGGCCGTGCCAGGCACGCCGATCAGGCCGGTGCCTTCCAGGTTGATGACCGCCAGGTCCGGACTCAGGGTCAAGCCCTTGATCGGGCCGGAGGCGGTGCGCTCGGCGGTGATGCGTGTTCCTGGATGGTCCGGGTGGAAGGTGTTGCGGATGATGATCGGCAGGCCGCGCTCGATCGCCGGCGACATCGTCTGCGGGTGCACCACCTTGGCGCCGAAATAGGCCAGCTCGCAGGCTTCGTCGTAACTCAGCGCCTCCAGCTGGACCGCCTCGGGCACCACGCGCGGGTCGGCCGAGAGCACGCCGTCCACATCCGTCCAGATATGCAGCTCATCGGCATTGAACAAGGCGGCGAAGATCGCGCCGGAATAGTCGCTGCCGTTGCGGCCCAGCGTGGTGATGCGGTCCTGGCGGTCGCGGGCGACGAAGCCGGTAGCCACGATGCGCGATTGCGGGTGCTGCAGCCGCCATTGCGCAAGGCGTTCAGCGCTGCGCACCCAATCCACGTCCACCCCCAGTTCGCCGCGCTCGATCACCAGCACATCGCGCGCATCCAGCACGGCGCAGTCTTCGCCAAGCGTCTGCAGGTACTTGCCCAGCAACTGAGCCGAGTACACCTCGCCCATGCCCTGCACACGGTCCAGCACTTCGGTGGGCAGGCCACCGATCACCGCCAGCGCGCCCAGCACCTCGGCCAGCTGATCGAAGCGCTGGTCCAGCCATTCCACCGTTGCCCCGGCGTGTTCGCCCAGCAACGCCACTGCGGCGCCACGGTGGCGGGCCCGCAGCGCATGCCAATGCTCGCGCCAGGCCGACCCGTCTTCGGCCGCCAGCGTGGCCACGCCGATCAACGCATCGGTGACACCCTTCATCGCCGACACCACGGTGACCTGCATCGCCTCGTCACGCGCCAGCAGCAGCTGCGCCACGTGACGATAGCGCTCGGCATCAGCGACCGAGGTGCCGCCGAACTTGTGGACGACGGTCGCCACCCCGGCACGTGAGGCGACGGAGACGGCAGGCTGGGCGGAGGGTGGAGCGGAAGCGGCGACAGAAGACATGCTGACCTCGATGCGAGGCCCCGCGGCATATCAGGCTTGAGAGTTTCCCCCGCCACCTGATCTGGGTGCGGGGCCGTGGTTTTCGGAAATTACGCGAAGACGACGGGCCGCACCGGGCGAGTGGTGGCGGTGGTAATGATGGTGGTACCGGTCGACACGGTCTGCCCGCCCGCGGAGGCGGAGAGGAGCAGCTGGACGTGGGCGGCGGTGATGACCATGGGCCAAGAAAACTACGCCGCCGCCCTGTTTGTCAAGTGCTGCGCTGCAAAAGATCGCGGCACGTAAACCGCCGCGATCGTCGGCCAAACAGTTGCGATTGTGACCATCCAGATACAGCAAGGGCTGCCCTATCCCACATGCTCGGCGACCGCGGCAGGCGGACGATGTGCATGCGCGCACATCAGCACGCCGGTGATCAGGCAGACGATGGCCACGGTTTCCATCAGGGTCGGCCAGCGCTGCTGCCAGGCAAACCCGTACAGCAGCGCGAACAGCGTTTCGAACACGATCATCTGGCCGGTCAGGGTCAGCGGCAGGTGGCGGCTGGCACGGTTCCAGCAAGCGTTGCCGAGCACCGAAGCGACCACCGCCACGCTCGCACTGATCAGCCAGAAGTTCAGCCACGCGCCGGGCGCATGCACCGCGGTGCTGGTCAGGAAGGCGCTGGGCACCAGCACCAGGGCGAGGCCGCCGGTGGTGATGCCGGTCAGCAGCGACCAATCGTGCCCGGACAGGTCCGGCCGGCGGGCCAGCCAGCGGCTGTTGCCGATCGAGTACACCGCCCAGGACAGCAGCGCGCCGATCGCGCACAGCAGGCCAAGCAGGCGGCGCCCGGCAGAGCCCTGTGCATGCTCGGCCATCAAGGCCTCATAGCCCACCAGCGCCACGCCAAGCAGGCACAGCAGCAGCGCCGGCGCCAACCGCCGCAGTGGCACGGCGCCCTCCTCGCGCACGCCGGCGAGGGTCACCACCACCGGGATCAACCCCACGATCAGTGATGCGGCCGCGCCGCCGGCCCACTGCACAGCGTTGGCCAGCAGCAGGAAGTACACCAGGTTGCCGGCCAGGCTCAGCCACAGCAGGCCGCGCCACTCGGGCCAGGCCAGCCGGTCCTTGAGCTGCCGCCAACGCGGTGCCAGCAGCACCACGGCAATCAGGCCGTACACCAGGTAGCGGCCGGCCGAGAGCTGCACCGCATTGAAGCTGTGCAGCATCGCCGGGGCCAGGAACACCACGCCCCACAGCGCGCCGGCGGCGATGCCGTTGGCGATGCCCACTCCCATCGATCGATTCATTACGGCTCACGCATGTGCATTGGCCGCGCAGTGTAGAAGCCGCGCCCGGCGGCGTCTTGACCCAGGCTACTGCCGCCGGAAGGCCTGCGGGGTCAGCCCGGTCTCCCGCCGCAGGGCGCGGGTCAGCGCGCTGTGCTCGGAGTAGCCGGCATCGAGCGCGATCGTGGCGATGCTGTCGGCACTGGTCAGCAAGCGGTGCTTGGCCCAGCGCAGCCGGCAGGCACTGAGCCAGGCGTGCGGCGGCACGCCGAACTCCTGCACGAACGCTGCATGCAGGCGGCTGCCACTGATGCCGACCAGCGCGGCCATGCGGGCCACGTTCCAGTCCGCGCCAGGGTTGGCGGACAAACGCGTGCACAAGGCATGCAGACGCGCCGCGCTGCCGGCGGGGGCGTACTGCTCCAGCAGTGTGGCCAGCAGCGCATCGCTGCCCTGCGGAAGCGTGCCGGACAGCCCCTGCCGCAATCGCTTCGGCAGGGCCAGCCAGCGCTGCCGGCGCAGATGTTCCAGGGTGTCGTCATCGATCAGCCCGGCCGGGCAATCCACGATCAGCATCAGATGCTCGCCATCACCGGTCTGCGCATGCCCCTCGCCGGGCGCCACGAAGGCCCCCTGCAGCACATCCAGCCGGCCGCCGAAGGCGTCGACTTCAAAATCCAGATCACCGCGCAGCGGCAGCACCCATTGCGCAAAGTCATGCCGGTCCACATCGCTGGACGTTCCGTAACACCGCAGGTGGCAGGCGCTGGCAAGCATGGCGATAGTCTGCGCGCAGGGCGAAGGGCGCTGCAAGCCACCGCATCCGCGTACCATGGCGGCCGACCCGTACAACATGGAGCGTTCACCGTGGCCTGCAGCATCGTTCCCCTGAGTGACCACCCCGACCTGCTGCCCGTGCTGGCCCAGTGGTATTTCCAGGAGTGGGGAAGCCACGTACCGGGCCTGACCCTGCTCGATGAACAGCAGCGGCTGGAAGTCTTCCTGCAGGACGACGAGTTGCCCCTGCTGCTGATCGCGTTGGACGACCGGGTTCCGGTCGCCGCGGCGCAGCTCAAGTTCCATGAACGTACCGAACGCCCCGAACGCCTGCACTGGCTGGGGGGCGTCTACGTGCATCCGGCGCACCGCGGGCGCGGCCTCGCCGAGAAGGTCATCAGGGAATTGCTGGCACGCGGCCGTGCGCTCGGGGTACGAGATGTCTACCTGCAGACCGAAGCCGATGATGGCGGGCTGTATCGCCGCTTGGGCTGGGCACCGCTGGAATCGCTGCAGCATGCCGCCGGCATGCCGGTCCGGATCATGGTGCGCAGCGTCGCCGCCGACCGCATCGACTGAACGCGCGGCTGCGGCATCCCGGTGGGGTAGTGAATCAATGCGTGGCCGATGAACGCGTCAGCGGAAGCGCACCGGCTGCGGCGCCGGACGGTCGGCCAGCGAGCCGAGCGTGAACGTGTACCCGGCCTCCTCCAGCAGCTTGCGCATGCGCAGCTCGGCACGCTTTGGGTAGGCGAGCGAGGTGGGGGCATGCAGCGCGTAGGAGGTCGATTTCCCGGGCAGCGTTTCGCGGGTCACCGAAGACTGATTGGTCTCGCACGCGTTGGCCCACAGGTCCATCAGCACCTTCGGGCCGATGGATTGATTGTTGCTGAGACGAAGCGTCAGCCAACGCATGTGTTCCATGACAAATCCAAGCGGCTCTTTGTCCCGAGTATGCACCAATTCCCCTGCTACCGTTCGGGGCCGTCCGGTGCGCTGGCGGCCACCGGCGGTGTCGGGCAAAAACGAACAGCCCCGGCAGGGCCGGGGCTGTTCGGGTACCGCTTCAGGAAGCGGGCCACTGGCGACCGTGGGGCATCGCCAGCGCACCGCCTGTCTGAAACTCAGCGCTTCATGGCGTGCTTGCGGTCGCGCATCACGGCATGGCATTCCTGCACCTGCGGCAGCAGGCGCTGGACTTCCTGGCGCGCGGCCGGCGAGGTGTCGGCGTCGGTCAGGGTGTCCTTGAACGCCTTCAGCAGGCGATCTTCGGACTCTTCCAGCTCGGCCACGTAGCCGTACTGCTTGTCGCCCAGGGTGGCGCGCACCTTGCCGTAGAACTGCTGCATGGAACCGACGAAGGTGCCATGGTCGGCCGGCTTGCCGCCGGCGGCGACAACGGTGGCGCTCAGCGAGCGGACGATCTCATTCTTGACACCGGCGATACGGGTGAAGAGCGCCGCCAACTCGGCATCTTCGACCTTGCCTGCGGCCTCGGTGTAGAACTCCTGGCCATCGCGGGCGATTTCGATCAGGTCGTTCAAGTTATGCGCGGTCTTCGATTCGGTATTCACTGCGATCTACTCCTGTTGGTCCGGTTTGACCCGTGTGTTGTTGTCGGGGTGAGTCGACTTTTCCGCATTGGCCATGAAGTCGGCGTGACACTGAAATGCGAGTGTTCAGCGAGCTCAACGCACTGCGCGATGAATGTGCACGGCGCGTCGTCGAGGCGCGAAATGCGTGTTACTTCCCTGCCCGCCTGCGCTTGATCCAGGACAGACATTGCCCGGCAATGGCGGTGAGCAGAATCAGGGAATTGGTCACGACGAAGACGACCGATCCGGTTGCCGCGCTGTAGGCGATGAACAACACCGAGGCCGTGATCTGACCGACGAACAACCACGTCGATACCGCTTCGGGATCGTCGGCCGTCCACTGCTTCCAGATCTGCCGCCACAACGTGGCGATCAGCACGGCCGTCGCCGCCCAGCCGAGCAGGTCAATGGTTTCCATCAACGCGCCAGCAACGACAGCGGCGCCGCGTCGCCCACCGCAACCTCGTCCGTCGCCAGGCCCACACGCTGTTCCAGCCGACGCAGGAACTCGCTGAAACCATGCGGTGCACGGGCGTGCCGACGTGCGCTGGTCATCACCCGTGGGCTGGCCAGCCGCGCCACCTGCATGCCTGCACCGTGCATCGCCTGGATCAGCGCGACGTCCTCACCGGTCGCCAGTGGCGCAAAACCGCCGCATTGCCGATACGCCACCGCGCTGAAGCCCATGTTCGCGCCGTGGACGTGCGGATGCCCGTCCACCGCATGCTCGCCCTGCAGGAACTGCTCGCGCACGGCCTGCGGATAGTCCAGCCAGTCACCCACGGCCACCACGCCACAGAACGCGCTCGCACCGCATTGCAGCTGGCGTGCAAGCCAGTCCGGCGGGACCACGCTGTCGGCATCGGTGCAGCCGATCCAGCGGGCGCCCAAGGCCAGGGCGCGCTCGCTCGCCGCCGCGCGCGCGACGCCGACACAGCCGGCATCCACCGTGATCACCTCTACTCCAAAGCGCTCGCAGATCCACCCGGTGGCGTCGCTGCAACGATCCAGCGCCACCACGATCACCACCTGCTCGTCGCGCAGGGCGGGATGCAGCGCAGCCACCTTGAGCGACTGCAGGCAGGCTGCGATCAATTGTTCTTCGTTGTGCGCAGGAAGGGTCACCGCGATCATCGCAGGCCCTCCCGCTCCGCCACCGAGGTGGTATCGGCCGACCAGCCTTCCAGCAGCATGTCCTCGTCACGATAGGAAAACAGCCGTGGCAGGCCGTCATCCAGCTGGGCATGCACGAAGCTGGCGCTGCAGCGTGCCTGCTCGAACGGCACACGCCAATGACAGGCGATCACCACGCCCTGCGGCGTGAGTGACCGCACCACCTGCGCGGCCGTTCGCTGCATGTCCTCAGGCGACAGGTAGTAGCCCATCTCACCAAGCACTATCAGATCGAAGCACCCCGCCGGCCAGTCCTGCGGATGACGCGCCTGCTCGATGCTGACATGCGCATGGCGCCGCGTCATCGCGCGCGCGGCCAGGACCGCGCCGTCGCTCAGGTCGGTCGCGAGCAGTTGATCGCAGCGCTCGGCCAGGGCGGCGGTAAGCACTCCGTTGGAACAGCCCAGCTCCCAGCCACGGGCGAAGCGCTCCCGCGGCAGGCTGGCCAGGGTGAGCGCGCGCTTGCGCTGCTCATACCAGCGAGTGCGGTACTGGAAGGGATCGTCCTTCTCGTACAGCGCATTGAAGTAGGCGATATCACTCATCCGATCAGTACCTCGTAGTTCCGTTCGAAGCGCTGCAGCACGGCGGCCGGCAGGATGGGGTCGCAGTCCAGCCCCGCCACCGCACCGGTCTGGGTCACGAATTGCTGGATGGCATCGCGCTTGCGGTCCAGCAGGGCGTCATCCAGCGCAACACGCGCGGCCGACGCCCAGGCCGTCGGCGCCGCCTGCGGGTCCAGCCAGTGCCAGCCCCACACGGGATATTCCTTCAGGTCGGCACCGCGCTCACTGCATGCCTGGAGGCACGCACGCGCCACGGCTTCGTGGTCCGGATGGCCATCGAAACGCCACGGCGCCAGCACCAGATCGTCCCGCTGCAGCACGGCCGCCAACTGCGCGGCGATCCACGCCTCATTGGCCGTCACCTCGCCATCGCCGATGTGCCAGGAGATACGCTCTGCGCCGGACAAGCCCAGGCAATGGAGCGCGTCATCCAGCTCTGCCGCACGGGCGGTTCGCAACCGCTCGGGCGACCATGCCGGTTGGTCGGGATAGCAGGCCTCGCCATCGGTCACCGAGACCACCATGACCCGCAGCCCGGACTGGTGTGCCAGCGCCATCAGGCCGCCGCAGGCGAGCACTTCATCGTCCGGGTGCGGGGACACCACCACCAGGCGCTGCGCATCGCCGAACAGCGCGGTAGCGGATGCACGCGGCAGCGTCTGCAGCCAGGACGATGCCGCCCATTGGGCTTCGGTGACGCCGCCGCCTTCAATCTGTCGATTCACAGCGTCCACGTGCGTCCCTCGCGATGCATCAGGTTGCCGAGGTGCTGCCAATCGCGGTCGGCGTGGCTCTGGCGGATGAAGACCGTCAGGTCGGCCCAGCGCCGGGCGTGTGCCGGGTCCATGCACATCGGCCCTGGCCCCAGCGCCCTGCCTACACGGTCCAGAGTCAGCGAGGCAGCCCGCTCCACCGCGCTGCGTGCCCGCACGATCTCGCGCTGATGCGGCAGCCCGGGTTGTGCATCGATCAACGCGGCCAGCTCGCGCAGCAATGAAGCACAGGGCGAGAGCGCCAGATCGATTTCGCCGAGCAGGCCGGATGCCGTACCCGGCTCATCGGCCCGTGCGCTGCGCAGCAATGGCTCGGCCAACGCACTGGCGCCACCGAACCAGCACGCCGCGATGCCTGCGCCGCCGTGCCAGAAACCTGGTCGCTGCAGATAGGCATCCGCCGCCCCGACCTCCACGGCTGGCACGTGGTCAAAGCGCGCCGTGCCACTGGGAACGCGCCCCATGCCCGTGGCCTGCCACGTCTGTGGCAGGAAGCTCACATTGGCGCGGCGCACGGGCACCAGGAACAGACGCGAGCGACCGTCATCGCGCACCGTCACAAGGGCATGGTCGACCCAGCCGGCGCCGGAGCACCACGGCTTGTCACCGGACAGCGTGCCGCTGGCGCGATCAAAGCGCAGGGTCGCGGCCGGCCCTTCGGCCGCCCATACCGCGCCCAGCCGATCGTGGTCCGGCATCGCGGCGCCCAGTTCTTCCAGGATCGCCTGCGCGTCATAGTGCGCTTCAAGCACTTTGGCCAGACAAATATCGCGGGCGGCGATATGCGCCAGCGCCTGCCAGCGCACCAACGTATCGCCGCTGCCGGGACGCGGCAGCGACGGCTGGTGCTCGATCCACGCGCGGGCCTGGGCCTGCAGGTCATCGCCATCGGTCACCGGTTGCGGATGCTCCAGCGGCACAAGAGAAGCCACAGCATTCATATCAGGGCGTCAGGATCACCTTGCGGCAATCCTCCTCTTTGCGGTCGAAGATCTCGTAGCCACGCACGGCGTCTTCGAGCGACAGGCGGTGGGTCACGATCACGCCCGGGTCCAGGCGGCCTTCGCCGATATGGTCGAGCAGCTCGGGCATCAACTTCTGCACATGGGTCTGGCCCATCTTGAAGGTGAGGCCCTTGTCGAACGCATCGCCAAGCAGGAAGCCGTGAATGAAGCCGGCATACACACCCGGGATGCTCACCGTGCCACCGCGACGCGTCGCCGCAATGCACTGACGGATCGCCACGCCGCTGCTGCCTTCCACCTTGAGGGTGGTCAATGCCGATTCCAGCGCACTGCCCTCGGCTTCAAAGCCGACCGCCTCGATCGTGGCATCCACGCCGCGGCCATTGGTCTGGGTGATGATGTACTCCGCCGGGTCCTCAACCTGGGTGAAGTCGATCGGGGTCACGCCGTACGTCTGCTGCGCGAAGGCCAGGCGATACGGCAGATGGTCGACCATGAAAATCGTTTCCGCCCCCAGCAGGCGGCAGCACGCCGCACTCATCAGCCCGACGGGGCCCGCACCGAAGATCGCCACCGTGGAACCGGGCTTCACCCCGGCGTTGATGGCGGCCTGGTAGCCCGTCGGCAGGATGTCGGAGAGGAACAGCACCTGCTCATCGGCGAGCGCATCCGGAATGCGCAGCGGACCGACATTGGCCTTGGGCACACGCACGAACTCCGCCTGCCCGCCCGACACGCCGCCATACAGATGGCTGTAGCCGAACAGCGCCGCCGGGGGGCGGATGCCCTTCTGGTTCACCGCCGCGCCCTTGCCGGTGTTGGTCGTCTCGCAGGCTGCGAACTCGGCGAGACGGCAATGGAAGCATTCACCACAGGCGATCACGAACGGGATCACCACGCGATCGCCCGGGCGCAGGTCCATCACCCCGGCGCCCACCTCCTCCACCACGCCCATGAACTCATGGCCCAGCACGTCGCCGGTGTGCAGATCCGGGATCTTGCCGCGGTACAGATGCAGGTCCGAGCCGCAGATCGCCGTGGCGGTCACGCGCAGGATGATGTCGTCGGGGGCGGCCAGCGCCGGATCCGGGACGGTATCGACCCGTACATCCTTGCTGCCGTGGTAAGTCAGTGCGCGCATAGCAAACTCCGTTGTCCAAGTACCTATGTGGTACGTGGTACGGCGTGGCAGCGTCGTGACCGCCCCGTGTGCGGCGTGTCTACCCCGGCAGAGGCGCCGCGCTGCTGGTCCGGCACGCATAGCGCTCGCCAGTGCGCGAGGACTGAATCATTCATTCTGCTGCGGCGGCGGGCGCCGCTCGCGCTGGTCGTTATTCCGCCGGCGGCGCGGACGGTGTTTCCGGATCCGGCGGCAACTCCTGCGGCGGCGCGGCAGGCGCTGGATCACCCTCCGGTGGAATTTCCTGCGGCGGTTCCTGGGCGGGCGGATCGCCACGGCCGGGCGCTTCCACCGGCGGCGTGGGTGGCATCGGGTCCGGCGTGGGGTCGGGCACCTGGGCGATCACGCTCTCGAGTGAAGAGGTGGATCCACTGCGTGCTGTCGTGTCCATCGCGCATGTTCCTTCTGAAGGGCTGAGCTCGACGCTACGCGGCGTGCCGTCAACATCCAGCGACGGCGCCGCTGCCGGGCGAACGCCTCGGCTCAGTCATCGCCTTCGGAACGGCGCTTGTTCACCGTGATCTCGCCGGAGGTTTCCAGCACCGCCAGGTCCACCTGCCCGAAGCCCTCGCAGCCGTTCGCGCGCATCGCCACCTCCAGATCGGCCGGGCTGACATTGCAGCGTTTCACCTGGTCCCAATAGATCGTGCCGTGCCGCGCCAGCACCACCGGGACCCCTTCCACAATCTCGTTGAGACGCTTGCTGCGCGCGCCCAGAAAGCCGACGAACCAGTTCAGCCCGATCAGGGTGGCAGCCAGGATGAGCCCGCCGGGCAGCGAGGTGTCCTCACCGATCAACGAGTTCTGCACGGCCGTGCCCAGCAGCACGATCACCAGGATGTCGAACGGGGTGGATTGCCCCATTGAGCGCTTTCCGCTCATGCGGGTCAGCAACAGCACCACCACGTACACCGCAACCGCGCGGACGACGAACTCCCACCATTCCATTCCCAGCTCGAACATCGCATGCATGGCTGCAGCCTCCGTGTGGCGAGGTCTGGACGATAGGAACTCCCGGGTGAAGCCCATGGGAGCACCCGCCCTTCACAGGACACCTGCCGCTTCGTAACAGCGGCAGGGCTAGCGTCGGGGCATCACCGCCCTACCCGATTGCGCAGGAGATATGCCATGCAGCACGAAAAAATGCCGCCCGCCTCCACCGAAGACGCCCATGCCGCGCACAACTGCCCGCCGGCGGAAGGCACGGTCGACAAGCAGCGCACCTCGGAGAACCATGATGAGGCGCTGGAAGAGACGTTCCCGGCCAGTGACCCGATTTCTCCGTTCGTTGCGGCCAAGCCGCCGAAGGATGACAAGGACGAGAAAGATCCGGATGCAGCGCGGCTGAAGACGGAGAACGAGGGCTACAACCAGCGCGGCCACGGCAAGGGTGGCAAGGCCGGTGAAGGGGAACCGGATGGCGTCCGCGAGGATGACGGCATCACCCAGCCGAACTTTGGTCAGGGTGGTACGTCTGGCAAGCAGACGTTGGATCGCTGACCGAACGAGGACCTGTCATGACTACTGCACCGCGAGCGCCCGCTACGAAAGAAGACGACCAGCAGAAGAGCCACACGCCGGACAAGCTGAGGAACGATGACGCCCGGTGGAAGGACAAGGACATGCCGGAGGCCGAGCATGGGGCGACGCCTGAGGATTATGAGCGGCCGGGGAAGGGCTGAGCGCCAGTGGCCTATCGGCTCCACCGGATTCGCACGGCTGTGGAGCAATCCGCCGCCGGCATCGCGTGTCTCAACGGAGGTGGATGGTGACCCCGGCCCGATTCGAACGGGCGACCTTCCCCTTAGGAGGGGGACGCTCTATCCAGCTGAGCTACGGGGCCACGGAGGGCGTAAAGGATACAGGCAAACCAGGGGCCTCATCCACGCCCGGCCGGTTGCCCGCCACTCATCCCCGACAGCGGCAACTGCCCTATGCTCCTCCGTCCCCTGTGATGAGTGACATGGATGCATCCTCTTTGGGCCACCCTTTCCCAACTCGGCGACAGCCGCTGGCTTTTGCCCCTGAGCCTGGTGCTGATCCTCTTCGGCCCCAAAGAGAGCCGCGCCCTTCGCATTCGCTGGGCGGCCGGCCTGGCTATCGCCGGTGGCCTAACCCTGGCCTCCAAGCTGGCCTTCCTGGGCTGGGGTATTGGTTGGGCCCGGCTGGACTTCACTGGCTTCAGTGGCCACGCGACCATGACGGCGGCGGTATATCCGGTCGCCGTGTATCTCGCCACGTCTGGTCGGCTCCCGAAACCTCTCCTTTGGGCACTGCTCGGGTCGCTGCTTGCCGCCATGGTCGCCTATTCGCGCTTACCCCTTAACGCCCATTCCCCATCTGAGGTGGTGAGTGGGTGGCTGCTGGGCACGGCGGCGACGGTTTTCGCCCTGTCGGCGCGCGCCACAGGCTGGACAACACCCCTACCCACTCTTGCCGCCTCAGTCATAGTGGGACTGGCGGTCCCAATGCTGATGCCCACGGTCCGCACCCACGATGTGGTCATACGCCTTGCGACCGAGCTGTCAGGCCGCGACCAAGTCTTCAATCGACACCATTTTGTGCGATAGGCGTCAAATATTGGACGCAACGAAGCCAGCCCGGGTGCTCAAACCGACTTGACACTGAATAGCCTTCAGCGCGAAGATGACAGCGAAAATTTACCTCACGGAGTAGGAAACCCCGTTATGAAGAAGATCTTTGCCGCTCTCGCCCTCGTGGCTTTCTCCCCGATGGCTCTGGCTCAGGAAGCCCAGGTTGAGCAGGCTGCTGGTGCTGAAGGCACCACCGCTGCCACCAGCGCAGAAGTCGCCGGCACCGGCGCCGCCACCGGTGCCGCCACCGGCGCCCTCACCACTGCGGCCGTGATCGGCGCCGGCATCGCTGTCGCTGCAGTCGCATACAGCGTTGCGTCCGACAGCAGTAGCGACGACGCTGGCAACAACAATGGTGGTGGCACCACCCCGCCGCCGACCGGCACCACCGGCACGACGGGTACCACCGGCACCACCGGCACCAACTGATCCGCTAGTCGGAGTCAGGTCATTACGCCCTCGCCGGGCGCAGGTCCGGCGGGGGTTTTTGTTTTGCCCGACAGGGCCAGGAAGAATCATCGATGGACTGCAAGCGTCTCGGCGCCACTCTGGCGTTCGCCCTTACCCTGTCCGGCTGTGTCTGGGCGCCCGGTCAGCACCTGCGCTCCAGCGCCCTGGCCCGTGATGATCAGCCGGTCGGCAACGACCAGATCGAGCTGATCCAGATCACACCGAAGCTGATTGCCATGGACCGAGCCTCGCGCGACGTGCCGGCGCTGCCGCGCGCGCTCACCAGCTACCACCCCGGCCAGTACCAAATCGGCGTGGGCGACATTCTGTACATCACAGTCTGGGATCATCCAGAACTGACGGTTCCTGCCGGCCCGCAGCAGCAACTCAACGCAGCCGGCCGCCTGGTTCAATCGGATGGCACGCTGTTCTACCCCTATATTGGCAAGATCCCCGCCGCTGGCAAAACACCGGGCGAGCTTCGGGACGAGATCACCTCCAAGTTGGCACGGGTCATCGAAGCACCGCAGGTCGATGTGTCGATGCTCACATACGCCAGCCAGCGGGTCTGGGTAACTGGTGCATCCCGCCAAGCTGCCACCGTACCACTGACCGTGACGCCACTGACCTTGGGCGATGCCATCAGCCAGTCCGGGCTTGATCCGGCGCAGGCGGATCTGTCGGGCGTGCGTCTTACCCGCGAGGGCGTGACGTACACCATCGACCTCGACCGGCTCGGCCGTCAGGGCGGCGGCGCTACCAACGTCTTCCTCAAAGCAAATGATCATCTCTACGTCCCGTATCTGGACCGGAAGGAGATTTTTGTCGTCGGTGAAGTGAACCAGCCGGGTGCAATGAGCTTCAAGACCAGCGACATTTCGTTAAGTCAGGCGCTTGGCCGTGCACGCGGCCTGCAGCAGTCCACGTCCAACGGAAACGCCGTCTATGTGATCCGGGGCTCGAGTGATCTGCAGAGCGCACCCTCCAGCGTATTCCAGCTGGAAGCAAAATCCCCAGCCGCCTTCGCCGTTGCCAGCCAGTTCGAACTTCTGCCCGGTGACGTGGTTTTCGTTGGCGCAGCAGGTGTGACGCGCTGGAGCCGCTTCGTGAACCAACTGCTGCCGTTCACCTCGATCATCAGCAACGCGGCAAGCGCGCGTAACGATCTCGACAATTGACGGCCGGCCAATGATGAGCAGGACCGCTCTCGTTGCGCCGCAACGGAACCATGGATTGCGAGGCCTGGCCGCGCTCTTATTGATGGGCTTTGCGCTGTCGGGCTGCGGCGTGGTGGGCCGTACCAGCGTCAAGACCGTACAACTGGCAATGCAGGGCAAACCAGACGTTCAGCCCACAGCCGCTGACGTGGCAGCGAACCGCTACCCCCAGATCAAGGTTACCGGCCCGCGTGGCGGGGCAGTTCTGGTTCTGGGCAACCTCGATGGTGATCGCCAAGCCTGGTACAGCAACGATCGCAGCGTCGTCTTCCTTGAAGATGGGCTGGTGGTAGGCACGCATGGTGGCATCCCTGAGCTCCAGGGCATGCGGATCGAGGGTCAAAATCCTTTCCAGGCCCTGCACCAGATCGAAGGGCCCATTACCATCCAGCGCCAGTATGACGTCATGCCTGGCTATCGCTTCGGCATGACGGTGAGCGGCACCCTCGAACGCCTTGGCACCGAGAATGTCGAGATACTCAATAGAACCCGTTCATTGCTGCATGTGCGCGAACGGTTGGAAGGCCAGGACTGGAAGCGCGACAACCATTATTGGGTAGACCCGGCCAACGGGTTCATCTGGAAGAGCGTGCAGGCCATCGCACCCGATGCCAGTCTGGAAATCATCCAGCTCAAACCCTATTTGCCGGATCTGAACCGTTGATCACTTTGCGTCTGGCCGCCCTTGCCCTGGGCGTGGCCGCCTCTATCTCCCTGCACGCCGCACCAGCCATCACCGTCGAGGTCATCGGCAGCGTCCGAAATCCGGGCATGCTCACGCTCCCTGCAACCAGTCGCTTGTCTGATGCAGCGCTCGCTGGCGTGCCGGATGATCGCAGCTACATGCTGGGAGCGGCCCTGCTCAAGCGCAGCGAGCTCGTTGCGCAGACTCGCCTGAAAACAGGCCTCCTGTTCGACCTTGCGGCCATTGAAAGCCGGCAGAGCAGCGACCCGGAAGGTGCCGCGGCCGCAACACGCATCGCCCGGGAAGTGTCTGCGATGCCGGTGACCGGCCGCATTCGCCAAAGACTCGCCCCGCGTGTACTGGAGATGGACCTCAGCGCCAATCGGCCATTGGCCGATGGTGACAGGCTGTACTACCCGACACGTCCAAGCACAGTGACCGTCCTTGGGACGGTGGAGCAGCCCTGCTCGATACCGCACCACGCCTTGCAGCGTCCGTTGGACTATGTGCGGCAGTGCCCTGCCCTGCTCGCCGCCAGCAAGGATGATGTGTTTGTCATTCAGCCTGACGGCGAGATACAGAAAATTGGCGTTGCACTCTGGAACCGCAGCGGTGAGTCCACCCTCGCTCCCGGCGCCCTCATTTTTGTTCCTCTCAACGCACGAACAACGCGCGACGTAAACCCCGATTTCAACGAGGACGCCGCACGCTTCCTCGCCACCCAGGTGCTGGATGCGCCCGGAGCACCGAAGTGACTCGTTTTGCCAGATCACAGGCCGCTCGCCTGAGCCTTGCGCTGCTCACCTTGAGCATCAGCACCGCCCTCCATGCCCAGAGTGCCCCCGCTCCCACTGCAAGCGATTGGGGCGGCATTGGCCTGTTACAGACCCCCACCGCGCGCATGGCCGATGAGGGCGAACTCGCCTTCACGGCCAGTCATACCTCGCCTTACAGCCGCTACAACATGGTGCTGCAGCCGCTGCCCTGGCTGGAGGGCGCGTTTCGCTACGTTTCGGTGGCCAATCGGCGCTATGGTCCGGAATGGCTAAGCGGAACGCAGAACTACAAGGACAAGTCCATCGACGTGAAAGTCCGCTTGCTTGAGGAGAGCCACTGGATTCCCGAGCTGGCAGTAGGATTCCGCGATCTGGGTGGTACCGGGCTTTTTTCCAGTGAGTACCTGGTCGCCAGCAAGCGCATGGGCCCCTTTGATGCAAGCGCAGGCCTGGCAACCGGCTACATCGGTAATCGTGGTGATTTCAGAAACCCGCTTGCGGCCATCGATGATCGCTTCGAGACCCGTCCTCGCGCACAGGGTACTGGCACCCTCAACAGCGACGGGATGTTCCGCGGCCCAGTCGGAATCTTTGGTGGGGTCGCTTACCAGACGCCTTGGCAGCCGCTGCAGTTGAAGCTTGAGTATGACGGTAACGACTACAAGCACGAGCCGCAGGGGAACAACCAGCGTCAGCGCAGCCCTTTCAATGTGGGCGCGTCGTACGTAGTCAGCAAGAATGTGCACCTGCACTTGGGCTGGGAACGGGGCGATCTCGCCATGTTCGGCATAACGCTGCGAACGAATCTCGCCCAGGCCAGCTCCATGGCGAAGGTATTGGACCCGATGCCGGTGCCACTAAGGCAGCACTCCGCCGCATCCGAACTGAACGTAGCAGACAGCCCAAGCCGTGTGGACGAGCCGTTCGACTGGTCCGGACTGGCCAGCCAACTGGAGCAGAATGCAGGATTGCGCGTGCAGCGCATCAGCCAACGCGGGGCGGAGGTCATCGTCACCGGGGAGCAACGGCGCTTCTATTATCCAGCGCAGGGTGTTGGCCGCATGGCGCGCATCCTCGACGTGGAGCTTCCAGACGACGTTAAGTGGTTCACTGTGCAGAACACACGCCTTGGCGTTCCGATTGTGGAGACCAGTATCGAGCGCAAGCCCTTCGTGGATTACGTCGAGCACAACATCGACCTGCCTGCACTCGCCGGGCATATCGAGATGGCCCCTCCGGCCATTCAGCGCAGCCAAACCCTTTATAAGGCTCCGCTTCGTCGCTTCGATGGCGGCTTCAATATCAGCTACCAACAATCACTTGGCGGACCGGACGGATTCGTGCTGTTTCAGGTTGCGGGCACCTACAGCGCAAATGTGTATTTCACCCGCAATCTCTGGCTAAGCGGCACTGCCAGCTACAACGCGTACAACAACTACGACAAGTTCCGCTACGACGCGCCCAGTCGCCTGCCGCGCGTTCGGACCAACGTCCGGCGATACATGACTACTGAAGATCTGACCATGCCCAACCTTCAGCTGACGGGAACGCGTCGGCTCAGCCGGGACTGGTATGGCATGGTTTACGCTGGCCTGCTGGAGTCCATGTACGCAGGTGCGGGCGGCGAAGTGTTGTACCGCCCGTTGAACGAGCGGTGGGCGGTAGGCGTGGAGGCCAACTGGGTCAAGCAACGCGATTTCGACCAGCGCTTCAGCTTTCGTGATTATAGCGTCGCCACCGGCCATGTCAGCTTCTACTACATGTGGGGGGATGAGCGACGCATAGTCACGGCAGTGAGCGCTGGGCGCTATCTTGCAAAGGACTGGGGCGCCACGATGGCAATCTCACGCGCGTTTGATAACGGTGTGACCATGGGTGCCTACGCGACGAAGACTGACGTCTCGTCCTACCAATTTGGTGAAGGCAGTTTCGATAAAGGAATATATCTCTCGGTACCTTTCGATTTCCTGCTGCCCCGCTCCACGCGTGCCCGAGCCAATTTCCTATGGAATCCTCTCTATCGCGATGGCGGTGCCCGCTTGGGTCGCGCGTACGGTCTTTACCAGACCACCTCCGAACGAGACCCCGAGTTCTTCTTTGACAATCTGGCGCCGCTGACGAAATAAATTCCCAGCTATGGCACGAATGTAATGACCCACCAGCTCCCGCTCAGGTCACGCGGTTTGTATCGCGACACAGGCCGCGTCCGGTAGTCATCCTTTTCAGCGTCTGGTGAGCGCACCTTGGGTTGCATATGCCAAGCCAGTCATTAATCCGCCGCAGTGCGTAGGTTTGGCTCTCGAAGCGATGGCAGCAGACGCGCCGCGTCACGTTGCCGCCCAGCGTACACCTCAGATATCTGCAATCAAATTGATCGACCATCTTCCAGACCGAACAACCCCTGCAATTAATGGCATGTGACCTATGAAACGTCTTACAGACTATTGATTCCGGCTCGCCACTGCGCAAGCATGCTTTCATCATCTCCGTCTACCAAGCCACTTACGTATTTACCTGGATTGGAGACGATGTTGTGGTTAATAGAAACGAGTGTAGAAAATCGGATCCATATCAGAGCACCCGGATTGTCAATACCCCCTTTGGCATCAGCGGCCCGATAGGCAGAAACCCTCATGGGTGAAATGAATTTATTTCCAGAGATCGTCACCCGTTTGGCAGACGTCACAACGAGATTGGCCCCCGGGACGTCTTCAAAGGTATTGCCGCTGATGATGATATCTCGGTGGCCGCCCGGGGGCGGCACATAGCGACCATTGAAGTAGCCGGCGATCGTCAGACCGCTGTTCCATGAACGAGAAGCTATCCCCACGCGCCGTAATGTGTTGCCAACAATCTTCACATTATGGCTGTAGTCAGGCTCAGCAAACCGCGTCACCTCTGGCCACACCAGGATCCCGGCATTTGACGTCCCCTCGATCAAATTGTTGCTGACCACCCCGACACTTGACCGGATGAGAATTCCACGTGAACGAAGATGTCGGAAAATACTCTTGCGAATGAGGAACTCGCGCCCGCACATGTCTGTATTGGAAACCAAGCCGCCTGCAGGCGCTTCTATCGGCTTTTCCAGGATGACATCCCAATAGAGCCCTTCAGATCGATCACTGAATCTGCTGGACGTTGGACGCAAAAGCCGGGATGGCCTGAATTCCTCCTTCGGTGCGAAGCCGAGGACTCGCCGCTCGCCGAGCAGCTGGCCTTCGATACTATAGAAGCGCAACCGGTCGCCGACTTTAGCGAACGGGATGGGGCTACGGGAGCCTAAATGCGAACGTCGCGCATCCAGTACAACTGACGACGTGGTAGTAGACGCGGCCAACATCGCCCATGTTCCATGAATGTTGACACCATCGTCGTTCATTCCTTCAAACACGCACCCTTCTATTCTCGGCCCAGTTCTCATGCAGCTGCTGTGCAGCCCATCCGCCGCAGAGGACAACAGCGTCTTGGATGAGGCACCTTCGGGCATTTCTGCCCAGGTCACTGAACAGTTCCGGTATGTGTTTCCACCTTCCCCGTGAAACTCGAAAAAGGCCATCCCAACACTGTTGGTCACCGTTACACCGTCAAGCGTCATCCCCGCACAAACCGACAGCGTAATTTCGGCGCTCTGTAGGCCACCCCGCCACGCCACAGGATCCCCAGCGCGCAACGGAATTCTGGAATCAATCAGGGTCCTCAAATGAAACCGAATTCGACGTGGGGAAAGTCGCTCGATCTGTCCGATATAAATATCAGGGACATGCGGCTTCAATTGACGCGTGCCATTCACGAAGGCGCTAAGCACAGGAACATGAGGGAAAAACTTTCGATCATCTATGTCTGTCGGGTAACCTTCATCGATTACCACATCAACCTGATCTCCCTGTGGAGCTATCGCAACAACCCGGCCCTGTGAGAATGGCGGAATCGACCGGGTAAACTTGGCACCGCGAAGCGACACCCGCGAGCAATATTCAAAAATCAGAGCACGTGAAGTTCTTGAAGAACATATGAAGGTGGCACCCTGCGCCTCGATCACCAGATCCCGGGCATCGCTTATCCTCAGATGCGAGGGGGATTTACCTGGGTCTGGCAGAAGATAGACCCCTGGAGGAACCACCACACGAGGTGCACCAGCCTCTACTGCTGCGGTCAAGCCCCGCTGAAGAGAACCCGGATCTTGAGGGCGAATACCGAAGCTCTCTGCATCCTTAGTGGCAACTGCCGCCGCGAAGCCGGTTAGCGGCACTCCAACTCCCGCAGTCGTCAAAACCCGGAGAAAATTGCGCCTATCTAAGTCCATACAATCCTTCCAGGCAAAGCTTACGCGATATGTTTACGTCGTGCCCAAGAGCAATCGCATCTTCAAATAACCTAGGCCGATCGGATAATTTTCGCATAGATCACCTCAACCTCAGTATTCATGCGAAGACTGGTGAATGCCGATTGATAGTTCACCCTCGCATTGTGCCCCATTCGTGCCCAGCGCTCACGTGGAGTCGACCGCAACAGACGCGCCAATTCCGACGAGCTACCTTCTTCAAACAGGAGGCCCCCTATCCCATCCTGAACGATCTCAGGTAACGAGCACGTTCGGCTTCCCAGCGTAGGCACGCCAACGCTTGCCGCCTCGACGACAACCAGTCCAAATCCCTCCCAGCGACTAGGAACCACTAGTACGTCGGCGTATGCAAGGTATCGAGAGATACCTTGTCGATCATGCCAGCCAGCAAACTCGACGTTTGCCGCGGCTGGCCGATGAACTGCATCAGCCTCGAGCACACCGCCGCCGACTGCGATCAAATGTACCCCACACCCCTCAAGCTGAGACATGGCGTCGATGAGAACGTCAAACCCTTTCTGCCGGTCGAAGCGACCGACGAATAGCACCTTCAATGCATCTGGGGGGAATGGATCTGTGGTGCCACCTGGTGGGGCCTGCATCGCCTGCACGCCGTTGAGGATGACGTGCAAGGTTGCGGGATCAAGCCCTTTCTCTACAGCAGTGTCATGCTCGTAGCGACTGATGCAAACAACGGCGTCGGTCAGAAGCTGAAGCGCTCTTTCCGCGAGCGCGTATGCGCGCGTCTTCCACATGCCTGATGGCATGAGGAAAGCGAACGCGTGAGGACAATACACAACCGACGGACGGCGCCAGGGCCAAAGCGGCACCAGCATCAGCCTGCCAATAAAACCCGCGAAGGTGCTGTGCAAGTGAACAATATCTGGATTCGTGCGCCACACCGCTACGACAAACGCGATACCGAAGCAAAGAAGTGAGACGGCATTACGGCCAGTTCGCCTAAACGTCGACACGTCAGCACTCAGGTTCTCCAGATCATCTCGTTGATCCTGTGGCACAACACAATGCACGCGATATCTACCCGAAGATCGCTGATGCTCGAGAAGCTGCCTCAGGATAGTCGCAACACCACCACGAATGGTTTCAGCAGCATGGACCACACTGACTTGTGCAAAACCAACCGCCTGGCAACTCATTTCAAGCTCCGCAGCACTCGAGCGACAACCTGGGCGGAGCCACTCCATGAGAAACGCTCCACATTCACCCGGCCCATCCTGATCAACTCACCTCGCAACGCTGCATCACCCACAACAGTATCCATGGCCTGAGCTATTGCATTGCTGTCAAGTGGGTCGAAATAGAACGCAGATTCGCCAAGCACCTCCGGAATAGAAGCCGCATTTGAGGCCATCACAGCGCAACCGCACGCCTGCGCCTCCAGCGGAGGGATGCCAAATCCTTCATATAACGACGGAAACACGAATGCGACGGCACCTGAGTAAAGGTCAATGAGCTGATCGTCGGATACTCTGCCGAGAAAACGAACGCCACTCGGTAATTCATCAAACTGCTGCTTGGCGAAACTGCTCGCCTGCCCGCCTACAATCAACAGGTCAACCGTACCGCAAACCAGCGATCGTGAGTACGCCTCGATAACGCGCGAAAAATTCTTATGCACGTTGGGAGACGACACCGCCAACAGGTAGGGCTTCGCTGCCGCGACAGGAATCCTCCGAGCGAATCTGGAATCCACCGCATTGGGGACGACAAATATCTTGGAGTTATCTGTACCGAAGTATGACGATATCTCCCCCTTAGAAAACTCACTCACGGTCAAAAGCGCACGACTCTTCGCCAGTAGGATGCGAGACATGACCTTATACGCCGCACGGAACCTCCAGGAGAAACTCCCCGGGTACCGTATGAAGGCGATGTCGTGCAGTGTCACTATCTGGTTGGAGTACGTAATCGGACCTGTGTTTCCCAGATTCAAGAGAAGCGGAGACCCGTTTGATCGCAGGTACCGTGGTAGATCAAGCTGCTCCCAAGCGTGCCCGCCCCGCGTGCCAACCTGAAGTACACCTAGAGCATCCGCGGCCTCCTGATTGATAACACCCTTAGGGCTGACAAACACCGCGTTGGGAAACATCGCCTTCAACTCCAAGCTGACGCGCTCAGCAAACCGCTGGACACCGGTCGTAGCCTGAGTGACGAAGCGGGCATTGACAACGACAGACACCCCACTTGCACGCATCATTAGCGAGTAACCCTTAACGAAGCTACTGCAGAATAGCCAGCCATAATAATCCCGAGCAACAGCAGCATGGATGTGAAGTTCTTCCCAAACATCTGAGAACCAAAGCAGAAAATCAGAGCGAAGGCAAACCAGGGGTACACCGTAATACCCATGGCGCCTCCAGCGCAAAACGACTTCCAAAGACGACCAAGCAGATAACCCACCATCAAGAGATAGGGAATTGCGAGAACACCCAGCTGGCCATATATTGCTCCAATGGCGGTGAACCAGTTGAAGCCACCATTCAATCCCGCCGCCCATGTTTGACTGAAGCTTGCATAGAAATTGTCGGAAAAATCGGCAGATCCTTCAGTGAATCGGGAGATAAGAGGGAATTGAAGAACGAAACCAAAATTCTCTTGGCTCAAATATCCATAGAGAGCCTCCAAGTTAAAGCGCCCTTCAAGCAGTGCTGCCAGATGATTCACAGAAGCGGGACCATAGCCGATGTAACTCCTGACGACGTAAAAACCATCCCCACCGGTGCGAAAATATGAGAACAATCCAAAGACCGCGAGAATAATACCAACAGCCATCAATGCCTTGGGAACGATGGACGCAATATTCTGTCGTTGGTCCACCACCTTATGACGAATATATATAAGCGCAAGGCCAAAAAGCGCCGGCATAATTACAAAGCGCGCCATTAAAAGTGTCGCAGCCAAAAGCAGGCTGACCGTCAGCACTGCGAGCATAGATGCGACAACAAACGACTGCCGCCTCGAAAGCACATATCTGTTTTTTAAATACTGTGCAAAGGTCCACCAGGCCACGCCCATTGCCAAGGGGAGCGAGCCACTGAAGGCACCCTGACTGGCCTCGCCGGCAGCGCGTTTCACTTCAGATCCCATGCCGGAAAGAGCTAACACCAAAATATAAGGATCATTAGCCAAGACGGTCTTAACGGTAAGTACAAGTAGTCCACACGAAAAAAGCACGGGAATGGCAAAATACATCACTGGAACCAAAGGAACCCTTTCCCACCCAGAACGCAGACGCACCCTGGGATGCGGCATTCGGAGAGCAATTAGAGCACCCATCCAGATGACGAGCATGCATCCAATGATAAAAAGATAAAGTAGAGGATTTCCAAGCATAAGACTTGGCTCCCTCATATAATACTCGTAAGTAGCGGGAGGCATAAATGTGAACGCCACCATAAGCACGCCGGCAATCAGTACCAGCGAGCCCGGCGACATAATTCGCAGAGACTTCATGGATTCCGCTCCGCGCTTTCCCACGGCAGGCCGATCATCCTATACCGTCCAGGCGGGCAGCGATTGCGCGCTCGTAGAAATTGACATGCTCACGCGCGAACCTTTCGGTGTCCAGGAAGGTCTCCGATGACGAGACTGCCGCCGCTGCCATCTGCGTCCGAAGGGCGCCATCGAAGATCAGTCTCTCAATACTTTGCCGGAGCTCATCCGCAGAAGCTGGATCAAACAGCAAGCCGTTCACTCCATGCTGTACCATTTCCGGAATGCCGCCACGCCGGGAGCCGATTACCGGCCTCCCATATGCCAATGACTCAAAAACCACACCCGGAAAAGTATCGTTCCAGATGGAAGGCACAGCGACCACATCTACCTCGGGGTAGAAATCGCGAGGCTTGACCCTGCCCAGGAAGACAATGTTCTCTTTGCAGAACGCTTCCTTAAGGCCATGCACATACGCGCCCTCTCCGGTACCGGCAAGCCAAAGCTCCGCTTGCTCCGGATCGATGTCGCGAAACGCCTCCAACAGAATCTCGACGCCCTTGCTGGGGGCAAGTGTGCCAATGTATCCGATTCGGACCTTGTTTCTGGTGGACGCAGAACATTGCGGAGACAACGGCAGGCCGATGGCAGCAGGTGTTCGCGCGTTGTATATCACGTCCTTAACCGCCACGCCCGCAAAGAATCCGCCAGCCAGGTGTTTGTCGAGGATATACTGACTACAGCCAATGACGCCGGTGACATGCCTTGACACTTTACGATGGGGCAAGCGCAGGAGAGCACAATCCGCGCATTGCCTTGCGCACACGCTCCCATTCTTGAACATTGTCGTCTTGGGGCAAAACAGGTATTGGTCACGGAGTGTATGTACAATTGGCAGTCGTGCGGCGCGGGCCGCCGACCATATCGAGACCGATAGGCCACTTATCACGTGAGAGTGGACGATATCCGGCTGAACCTCCCCGCAGAGGCGACGGAAGTCATGCATGGACGGGAGGTTATAGATATCAGCGGCATGCCACGCCATTCGAGACGCGGCGCTGGCACGGACAGTATCGATGGGACGGTAAAGGTTCCGGACTGGAAGATATCGCACCGGAATCCCATCGACATCGACCTCACCTACTTCTCCATGGGAAAGTGCAGCGACGATTACAGAATGCCCTTCCTTGCGAAGAGCATCCACGAGGATGCGGAGCGACTTTTGACCACCTCCGCCAACCGGCGCCTCGAAATTGGTAGCAACCATTAAGATCTTCACTCGCCGCGCTCCTGTGAGGATGATTGTTGGCCCGCATTCCCGGCGATTGCGGCGATCAGTGGGACTAGCGAATCATCAAAACGATCAGCCGCCGCCCTGACGAACTTTCGCTGGCAGAGCAATCTCTCGGAATCATCAATGACCGACACAAGGCTGTCCTCCACCAACTGCGGATCAATCTGATCGATTCGCAATCCGACAATGGAAGCTTGGCTCATCAGCGTCTCTGTCTTCGTAGCTCGGCTGATCCCAACCAATGGGGCATATCCAAGCGTGATGATCATTGCATGCAGACGCATTGCAACAACGGCGCGAGCATGGCGGAGGATGTTTGCAGCTTGACGAAAATCGCTGGGCACCTCGACCCTAACTCGCTCGTCCGCAACTCTTTCCATGACGTTACGGAATACACCCAGCTCATCCTCCTCTCTGTCTTCCATCGCAAGCAATACCAAGTTGAGGTCAGGCCACTTGGCTCGCAGCATAATCACAAGCTGAAAAACCTCATTCTCTACCACCTTGGCATCGCGGGCCTCGCGTACGTAGGAGAGGACGAGATAAGAATGACCACTGCTCCCAGCGCCCTCAACGCTTGCCAGACTGAATACGGGATCCGCTGATACTACGTAGCTTGCGGCGTGGTCAGGCGCGAGCATCTTGGCCAATTGCATCGCTTGGGGATCGCGCAGAAGTACCGGATTGCATCTACGAAGAATCTGCCCCCCCCAGCGCACGCCCCGTGAGGACGTCAAACGATCAACACCGATTGGGACCGTTGCAACCATCTTCCCCATGACACGCGCAAGCAGTGTCACTTGCCAAATGAAGGGAATCATGCCACGAATGACGCCACATCCCAGTGCATCCTGTATCAACGTACCCCCGCCAATGAGGACCACATCCGCCCTTTGAATCTCCCGTAGCAGGCGGAGCCATCCACCAACCTTCCGACGCTCGACCAGGAACTCCCGGGCTCCAGGTGCGGCCACGCGCCCAAGAACATTGGTTGCTATCACCAAGTGCGCCTCGGGGAAGGCGAGCATCAAGCGCTCTGCCACGATCGCCGAGATCGCATCGTCGCCAAGGTTATAGCCAGGGGAACCGACGAGAAAAATATTCACACTGTTAGCCTTGTATTGATTCGAGCTGGTCTGATTAGAGGGGGAACTGCGGATGCTCGCCCAGACGCCCCGCCAGCCCATCTTGTACGGCCCGCCACACAAGCTCGTAACGTGATCTTTGCTGAGAGCTACGCACTTTGCATCTCAGCAGGAACATATAAATCCAGATATTGAGAAGAAGTGCGCGCGATGCGGCAGCTCTATTCTTCTGAAAATATACGCCATTCCGCGTACTGTAATAAGCACGAAAATCGCTACCCTGATCAAGCAGCACATCAAATGATGATTTTGACGGGCCTGCGGCTATATTCCAAGAAGACTCCATATCCTCTACTACAGCACTCGGGACCAGAACAATACTCCCTCCCCCCTGCGTGATGCGGACCGTAAACTCCGTATCATCCGTGTAGAGAAGAAAATCTTCTCGAGGCAAGCCGAAACGCTCGATGACCGCACGTTGAAACAATAGGCCACTGTAAGGAGCGGAAGGAACTCCAAACTCCTCCGACAGTGGTTTAACGTGCTGCTGCCTCACGATCATCCGCTTGATCCGCCGAAAGGCCTTATACGGCAAGTCAAGATAATGAAAGCCGCGGAAGCTACCTGAACGAGGATATGCACGGCCCACAGGAGCGCCCTTGACGAGATCACTCTGATGACCTGGCCGAAACGCCTGCACCACTGACGTATCTGCCCTCGCGTCGCCAGCCGTACGCGCAAGTGCGGAGTGCAGCTTCTGCAGAGCGCAAGGGCGCAGCACATTATCGTCATCCAAGAGCAGGAGATAATCCGCACCTAGCTCCAAGGCACGCTTCATTCCGCACGAAAACCCGCCAGCCGAGCCGCGATTTCTAGGAGATGTCGTCACGTCGACCCAGTCGCCAAAAATCTCGCGAAGATCGCCTGCTACGTTCCAGTCTGACGCGTTGTCCACCACCACGGCCCTTTGGATCCCTTGGCTGCGCGCGCTATCCAGAACCTTCAGCAGCAGTTCGCGCCGGCTACCATACGTTACCGTCACTACAAACGTCCTGACGCCGACGCCTTGGCTCTCCAAGGGCAAGCGGCCACCTCTATTCTTTTTCATTCGGGAACCCGGCTAAGCATGCTTCAATGAAAGGATGGTACGCAGCGCAACCGGCAGGCATACCGCCGCAACGACAAGTGAAAGCAGAATCCGAATCCAGAGCGGGCCGATGAACGTGGCGATGGCAGTGATACTGGTAGCACCCGCGACAAGCCACAGCACACGGAGAACACGCGCGCGCATGGCGTGATCGACAAGGCATACCGCCGTTTGCAGAAGCAACATATCAAGACCCATGCGAAGCGTCCAAGCGATCGCAGCGCCGAGAATTCCAAAATGCTGCAGACAAGCCCATAAAGCAGCAAGGAATACTGGCAACTCAATCAGGTGAAGTTTGGCTGTAATATCCGGCCGACCTATGCTCTGCAGGAGCGCGTGGGGCACTCTAGCAATCGCATTGAGAAGGAAGCCAACCGCAAGCCACCGAAGCAGCGGCGAACTTTGCTCACCGAATGCCGCACCCATCCAAGCATTCATCCCTTCCGGGGCGAAGGCCGATAGCATGAGCGTGATCGGCAACAGGGCCCCAAGGAGCGCGTGGCTGGCGCTCGAATACAGGGCTCCTCCCGCTTTTGGATCGACTGCCCATATCTTGGCAAATGCCGGAAAGAGGACACTCACCATCGCAACCGGCAAGAAGCTGAGCCGATTGATCATATCGCCAGGGACGGAATAGATTGGCAGCACGGCAACCGCAAGAATAGCTCCGATGAGCACCTTGTCGAGTTGGGCCATTATCGGGCTAACCAGGTTGCTGATTGTAATCCAGCCGCCGTAGCCCAACAAAGAACGGGCATGATCCCGTAGCGGCATTAGCAAAAGCGAACCACCCGCCGAGCGAGAAGCCAGACGCCAGTATATGAAGCTTGTAACCATCCTGGTCACGACCAACGACAGCGTTGCCGGAACCAAACTGTTCGACCAGTGCAGAACGGCGAGGGGGGCGGCGAAGTTCATGATGCCCATCACCAGCCTGACTATATTGATTTCCTTGAAGCGACCAAATGCTTCGAGAAGACCGATCAAGGCGGAGGACAGCACAACCATGGGAATGCTGATCGCCATTACCCGCATGGCGAGCACGCTCTCAGGCTTCAATCTGGCGTCGAGCGACAGAAAGGTCTCGACAATCCAAGGCGCCAAACCAAAGAGCAGCAGCGCGGTGACCAGCCCCAAGCCACCAATGCAGACCAGCGCAGTCGCGGCGACCGCGGGTATCTCGTCGTGCAGGTCCCGACCGATTTTATCGGCAACATGCCGGGTCAATGCCCTGCCGAGCCCCAGATCGAAGATGCTGAAGTACCCGATCAAGGTCCAGACAATGGTCAGGAATCCAAAGCGAGCATCCCCGTATCCCGCCAGAAGGCGCGGGATAGCGTAGATTGCCAAGATGAGTGGAATACCAGCACCAGCCAGATTCCAGGCCATGCTATGTGCAAAAGATCGGCGTTTCGATGCCACGTGCTGCTTTCCTTCTGGTGCGCCGCCCTCAATGCCAGTTGATGCACATCAGCGTCGCTCCCCATGACTATGGGCTCGACTTCACTTGTGACAGAGAACTGTCGAATGCGCCCTCCGAACCCACCACACCGTTGGCTTTCCTAGGCATGCAGCGCTGCACGACGGGGCTGGCTTGAACGCAATATCTGCTCAGCGCATCGATTTGTACTCGTAATAGCCGTAACTATAGTAGCCGGTAGCTCTGCGCTCGACCGCGTTAAAAATTGCACCCTTGAGCTGGACGTTATTCTGCTCAAACCGCTTCTTGGCCAGCGCGAGCTCTTTGGGCTGGTTAAGCCCAAAGCGAGCAACGAGCAGGCATGTTCCAGCTCGATGGGCAATGACCGCAGCATCCGTAACTGCAAGGATCGGCGGCGTGTCGATGATTACCAGATCGTACTGAACCATCACCTCATTCAGCAGGCGTGTAAAATTCTCATGCATCAACAGTTCCGAAGGATTCGGAGGAATCTCTCCTCTGCTGATAAAGCTCAATGAATCCAAGCCGGGAAGTGTCTGGATGGCATCATCAAGACTGGTCTTACCAATCAGTACGTCAGACAGGCCAGGCATCTGAGAGGCGCCGAAAGCCCTGTGCAAGGTTCCCTTCCGCATATCGGCATCAATGATCAGTACGCGCTGCCCTGCCTGCGCGATGACTGCGGCAAGATTGGACGAGACGAACGTCTTACCGGCATTGGGGCTTGATCCGGAAATCAGCACGATATTGTTCTTCGCTTCCAAGCGGGCGAAATGAAGACTGGTTCTGAGGCTTCTCACCGCTTCGACTGCGAGGTCTGCCGGATCCTTCAGGGCCAGCAGATGCATTTGACCATCCGACTTGAAACTGCCACGGACCGAATCCGAGGCTTGCGTAGCGCTTACGGGTATCGAAGCATAGACAGGCAGGCCAAGCTCTTCGATTTGTGAGGGATCCTCAACGCCGCGATTGAGAAGATGACGCAATAGCACGGCGCCTACCGAAAGTGTTCCACCCAGCAACAAGCCAAGGAGCACAATCATGGATTTTCGCGGCTTTACAGGCGTAGTAACATCAACTGCAGCAGGATCAACAATGCGAACATTGCCTACCGTGCCGGCGCGGGCAACATCCAACTGCTGAGCTTGATTAAGCATCGCCGTGTACATTTCGTTACTAACCTGCAGGTCCCGCGTCAATCCAAGCAGCTCTTGCTGCGCATCAGGCAACCGGCGAACCTCACTCTGGAATGAAGACTTTCTCGCGGACAGATCGCCAATCTGGCGCATCAGCGCCTGATAGGCCGGATGGTCGCGGGTAAATTTCCTGTCCATCTCCGCCTGTTGCAGCCGCAGCTGCTGAATGCTGGTTTCTACCGCAACTTCCTGGTCCAACAAACCCTTGGTCTGCAAGGTCAGATCAACAGAATTCGCTTTGGTCTGATACGCACTGAGCGCCTTCTGAGCAGCGTCGACCTGATTCCGGATACCAGGCAACGCCTCTTTCACGAAAAGCAACTGGGCGGATGCCTCCGCCGAATTCCTTTCAACGTTCTGTCGCACATATGCTTGTGCTACCTGCTGCAACAGCAGCCGAGCAAGGATGGGGTCCTGACTATCATACGACAGCTTCAGAATGCCGGAGTCTTTACCCATCTCCGCCACGGAGATATCTCGTTGAAGTTCACTGACTACGGAAAGACGGCGTTTCTGGGTAATGGTGAATCGTGTACCTGGATTCGCCCGAAGCGCTTCGACCTGTATTTTTACGCCATTGCCAGACAGCGACTGGCCCACCCGGCCTGAAACGAGCTCATTATCATCTTCATCAAACAGTGAGAAGCTTCCCCCTTCGTTTCCGGCGATCAACGTCAGTGGCTTGGCCATCAAAGACGGGGGGAGCTCCAGCTGAAACACCTGAACACGCTCCCCGCCCCAACCCATTCGGGAAATGCCGAGCCATGGCGACGCAACTGCGTCCTGATTGGCAGCTTCCGCGCGACGAGCCAAAAAATCACCAAACAACGGCAAACGATTTGGTTCGATTTCAATGTCAAGCCCGAGGCTGTCTACAGCGCTCCCAACAACTGAGCGGGATGTGATAAGCGCGATCTCGGTCGATGCCTCGGCCGAACCCGTGCTGACGCCCAATGACTGACTCAAATCGGACAATCCGGGTAACGAGGGCGTCTTGGGCTCTACCTGCACAATTGCATCGGCGCGATAGATTGGCGTCGCAAGTAGTGCATAGAAAACAGAGGCGACAAAGAACGCACCGGTGATCCCCATGATCCACCATTTGTGGTCAAACAAGGTACCCAGCAACTGTCGCAGATCAATTTCTTCGTTATCATCCCGTACGGGGTCACGCGATTCAGTCGTCATTAGTAAGGAGCGTCAAATCAATATAAAGAAGTGTGTGCTGAATCTGTCAATTGACGCATCACAGATGACGCGACCAACTTTCGATGCCTTCAGCCATAAGTTTGTATACGTGTTCAAAAGCAGGTCTTTGCTGGCGATACGGATCGGGAATCTCACGCTCTTGCTGCCACTTACCTAGCAGAAACGTCTTGCCGGAGACATGCGGCGCAATCTCAGCGATGCGGCGGACGTGCTTGAGTTCCATGGTCAGCACCAGATCGGCAGCTGAAAGAATAGAGCTGTTGACTTGCCTTGCCCTATGACCCTCACCGCTTAGACCTCGCTCCAACAACAGCTCCTGCGCTGTGGCATCGATTCCATGATCAACCAGCGCCCCCAGGCCAGCGGAAGCTACTTGAATCCCCCTGCCTTCGACGGCGTCACGCATCATGACTTCGGCAGACGGGCTGCGACAGATGTTTCCGATGCAGACGAATAAAATACTCTTGAACACTACGATTCAACCCCGTTGCCTTCGACTTTGCCAGCTCAACCGGATGACATCCGCAGCCAAGCACCCAGTCGAACAGGATAACCGATTGATCCCGCGAGTGCTTTCGATGCCGACTATCGGAAAAACTGAGATCCAAGTCGCTAATTGCAGGCTCCTCAGTACGCCGACTTCTGCCCCAACACCTTGAACGCCGTGAGCCCGATGATGCGGACGTCCAGCATGGGGCTCCAGCGGCGGATGTAGTCGATATCGTACTGCACACGCTTCTTCATGGAGCGAAGCTCCGCGGTCTCACCGCGAAGGCCGTGCACCTGTGCCCAGCCCGTGATACCTGGCTTCACGTAATGCCGATGCATGTAGCGATCAATGAGCTTCTCGTACTGGTTGTTGTGCTGAATCGCGTGCGGGCGCGGTCCAACCACCGACATGCTGCCACCCAGCACATTGAAGAACTGCGGAAGCTCATCCAGGCTGCTGCGGCGCAGGAATGCGCCAAACCACGTAACGCGAGGATCGTTGCGGCTTGCCTGGGTGATCCTGTCGGGGGTTTCGGCATGCACCCGCATCGAGCGGAACTTGAGCATCCAGAATTCCTTCCCCCCCAGGCCATGACGGCGCTGGCGGAACAACACAGGTCCCGGCGAACTCAGCTTCACACCCGCAGCCAGGATCAGGAAAACAGGCGCCAGCATCAGGACCGCCAGTCCTGCAACGACAAGGTCTTCGATGCGTTTGATCAGCCGGAAATCCTGATCGGGAAGGCCTTGGCGCACCCCGATCATCGGCACGCCGCCGACCTGGTACACCCCCGGGTTCAGCGTGCCGTAGCCGCTGATGTCCGGAATGATGCGCACTGGCACGGGGTAGCGCTCGATCTTCTTGAGCATGTCCTTGATCTGTGCGCCACTGCCCATCTGCAGGGACACCCATATCTGGTCGAATTCGCCCCGATGCCGATCCATGTACGCAGGCAACGCATCGATACTGCCCAGGCAGTCGGGCGCATCACCGCCGCGACGGCTGGCGATATCGCCCGCCGTGGAGAAATACCCCACCACTTCCTGGCCCAGTTCCGGCTTGCCACGCAGCAGGCGATGCAGCTTCAGCGCGGGCGCCCGCAGCCCGACCAGCAGAACCCGCTGACGGTCGAGCCCTCTCGCACGAAGACGGTGCAGCTGGATGCGCATCCCGATGCGGGCGGCAGCCATTCCGATCAGGCCGCTCGCGTACCACCCCACCAGCCAGAAGGTCGGCACCGCGTCGGCCATATCCACCAACACGGCGTACGTTGAGAACACACCGAATGCTGCGGTCCAGGCAAGCAGCATGACCCACAGGTCGGCCAGCAACCCGCGCGCGCGCCACTTGCGATAGATCGGCGCTACGCCAAAGCAGATGATGGCGCTCATCACCACCGCACCAAACACCACCCGCTGCGGTTGCGAGGGAACCTCAAGGCCGTTGCGCAGGACATGGGTGAGCACCGCGGCACTTGGCACCACCAGCATGTCTGCGAGCCGTAACGCAAGCTCAAGCGCAGCACGCGCCTCTACTCGAGCACGGGGTCGAGCGCCCCTCTTGGGCAAATCACCTACGGATCCTTGTAACACTCTACCTCTCCTGGACTCGGCATCGACTTATCCCGGGCTCCCCCAGCCGGCGCTACGTGATCGATGTATACGTCAAAAACGTCGATTCACCGCGTAAATGTACCAGAAATGATGAGTACTCGGTCGCAACGAAAGCGTGAGACAGCGCACACATTTCCCCAAATGAGCGGAATTTCGTCAAATAGTTGACGGACGTCACGGAGAGATGAGGTTCCAGCTCACGTAACGATGGCGCAGATCAGCGTCCGCCGCACCGCGCAAAAGGCCTGCCGGGCCCCTCTGCTACCATTCCCGGCTGAGCTGCCCGCCCCCCACCCTGCCAGCGGCCAGCGCCTTACAAACGCAACGCAACAGGAGTTTGCATGTCCTCTGACCTGCTCAAGGCCCTCGGCCTCGACGCGACCAACGCTGGCACCTACCTTGGCAACGGCGAGTGGTCCTCGGCCACCGATGCCGGTGTGATTACCCCGGTGAACCCGACCACCGGCGAAGCCATCGCCAAGGTCTACGCGACCACCGACGCCGACTACGAAACCATCGTGGCCCGCGCCCAGGAAGCCTTCAAGGTCTGGCGCGCGACCCCGGCACCGCGCCGTGGCGAAGCCGTGCGCCTGTGTGGCGAAGCCCTGCGCGCCAACAAGGACGCCCTGGGCTCCCTGGTCGCGCTGGAAATGGGCAAGAGCAAGCCCGAGGGCGATGGCGAAGTGCAGGAGATGATCGACATCGCCGACTTCGCCGTGGGCCAGAGCCGCATGCTCTATGGCTACACGATGCATTCCGAGCGCCCCGGCCACCGCATGTATGAGCAGTACCAGCCGCTGGGCCTGGTCGGCATCATCAGTGCGTTCAATTTCCCGGTCGCGGTGTGGGCCTGGAACTCGTTCCTGGCCACGATCTGCGGCGACATCTGCCTGTGGAAGCCCTCCAACAAGACGCCGCTGACCGCGATCGCTTCGATGCGCATCTGCAATGAAGCGCTGCGCGAAGGTGGCTTCCCGGACCTGTTCTTCCTGATCAACGATGCCGGCACCGAGCTGTCGCAGAAGATGGTGGCCGACAAGCGCGTGCCGCTGATCAGCTTCACCGGCTCCACCCAGGTGGGCCGCCAAGTCGCCGAAAAGGTCGCCCACCGCCTGGGTCGCTGCCTGCTGGAGCTGGGCGGCAACAACGCCATCATCCTGGACGAAACCGCCGATCTGAAGCTGGCGATCCCGGGCATCGTGTTCGGCGCGGTCGGCACCGCCGGCCAGCGCTGCACCACCACGCGCCGGCTGATCGTGCACGAATCCATCCATGACGACGTGCTGGCCACGCTGATCAAGGCGTACAAGCAGGTGGAAGGCAAGATCGGCGATCCGACCGACCCGGCCAACCTGATGGGCCCGCTCAACAGCGACGGCGCCGTGCAGCAGTTCCTGGCCTCGATCGAGAAGGCCAAGGCCAGCGGCGGCACCGTGCAGACCGGCGGTACCCGCATCGACCGCGCCGGCAACTTCGTGCTGCCGGCCATCGTGACCGGCCTGAAGAACAGCGACGAGGTCGTCCAGCACGAGACCTTCGCCCCGATCCTGTACGTGATGAAGTACAGCACGCTGGACGAGGCGATCGACATGCAGAACGGCGTGCCGCAGGGCCTGTCGTCCTCGATCTTCACCACCAATCTGAAGACCGCCGAGCGCTTCCTCTCGGCCGCGGGTTCGGATTGCGGCATCGCCAACGTCAACATCGGCACCTCGGGTGCGGAGATCGGCGGTGCGTTCGGTGGCGAGAAGGATACCGGCGGTGGCCGCGAGTCCGGCTCGGATGCCTGGAAGGTCTACATGCGCCGCCAGACCAACACCATCAACTACTCCGACTCGCTGCCGCTGGCCCAGGGCATCAAGTTCGACCTGTGATGGATGCCGTGCCCCAGCTGCCGGCTGGCCCGCGCCTGGATTTCACCGGGCGCCAGGTACTGATTGCCGGTGGCAGCAAGGGCATCGGGCGCGCCATGGCGCTGGCGTTTGCTTCGGCAGGCGCCCACGTCTCGGTCTGCGCACGTGGCGAGGCCGGTCTGGCTGCGCTGCGTGCGGATGCCGGGGCACTCGGCCTGGCCGTGCATACGGCCAGTGCAGACCTCTCCCGGCTGGACGACATCGGCCGCTGGCTGGACGATGCCGCCCAGGCCTTGGGCGGTATCGATGTGCTGGTCAACAATGCGACCGGTTACGGCATGGCCGACGATGAGGCGGGCTGGGAAGCCAGTTTGAACGTCGACCTGATGTCGGCGGTGCGGGCCTCGCGGCTGGCACTGCCCTGGCTGCAGCAATCCAGCGATGCCTGCATTCTCAACCTGGCCTCGATCGCGGCCCAGCAGCCGCGCCCGGGTGGCGCGCCGTATGCGGCAGCCAAGGCCGCGCTGATGCACTACACCACCTCGCAGGCCCTGGCCCTTGCGCCGCAACGGATCCGCGTCAACGCCATCGCCCCGGGCTCGATCGAGTTCGAGGATGGGCTGTGGGCGCGCCGGCGCGAACAGGACCCGGAGCTGTATCGAAACACCCTGGCGAAGATTCCGTTCGGCCGCTTCGGCGAGCCGGCCGCCATCGCCAACGCCGCGCTGTTCCTGTGCTCGCCCCTGGCGCGCTGGATCACCGGGCACACCTTGAATGTCGATGGTGGCCAGGTCCTGATGGGATAAACCCGCCGCTGGCCCTATCATCGAACCACCCCACCGCGACCAGGACCTGCATGAGCCTTCCGCCCCGACAAACGAGTGCCATGGCCGTGGTCAGCCTGATCATGGGCATCCTCGGCTGGACCGCCCTGCCCTTCATCGGCAGCGTCGCGGCCATCATCACCGGCCACCTGGCCCGCGCCGAGATCCGCCGTCGCCCGCTGGAGCTGGAAGGCGACGGCATGGCACTGGCCGGCCTGATCCTGGGCTGGATCATCGTGATCGGCAGCCTGCTCGCCCTGGTGGTGATTCTGTTGTTCTTCGGCGGACTGGCCTGGTTTGCCGCTACCCAATCGTGAGGTGCACATGAGCCGCTCGGATTCGACCGAACGCTTCAGCAGTCGGGTTGCCGACTACGTCCGCTACCGTCCCGACTATCCCCCGGCATTGCTGGACTGGCTGCACCAGGACATCGGTGTACCTGCCGAGACCCTGGTCGCCGACATCGGCGCCGGCACCGGCATTTCCACCCGGCTGTTCCTGGCCACCGGCCACCCGGTCATCGCGGTAGAGCCGAACGCGGCCATGCGCGAGGCCGCCGAACAGTTGCTTGCGCCTGACTATCTGCGCCTGAAGGTGGCCGACGGCACCGCCGAGGCCACCGGCCTGGCCGACAACAGCGTTGGCCTGGTCGCCGCCGCGCAGGCCTTCCACTGGTTCGATACCACGGCAGTGCGCCGCGAATGGGCCCGCATCCTGCAGCCCGAAGGCATGGCGCTGGTGTTCTGGAACTCGCGCCTGCTCGATGCCTCGCCCTTCCTGATCGGCTACGAGCAGCTGCTGCAGGAGTTCGGCACCGACTACGTGGAAGTGGCCGAGCGCTACCAGGACGATGACACCATGCGCGCGTGGTTCGGCGAGGGCCTGCGCGGCATGGCCCGCCTGCCGAACGTGCAGCGCATGGACTTCGATGGCCTGCGCGGGCGCCTGCTCTCTTCTTCCTATGCACCGCAGGCCGGCCACCCGCGCCACGCGCCGATGCTCGATGCGCTGCAACAGCTGTTCGACGCCCATGCGGTGGACGGCCAGATTGCCTTTGAATACCAAACCCGTGCCTTTGTCGGCACGCTGGACTGATTGAACGCCATGTACTCGCTTGCCCGCCCCTTCCTGTTCGCCCTTGATGCAGAACGCGCCCACGGCCTTGGCCTGAATGCGCTGGACCTGGCCTACCGCACCGGCACCACGCCGCTGATGGGACGCCGCATCGACCCGCTGCCGACCACCGCGTTCGGAGTGAATTTCCCGAATCCGGTGGGCCTGGCCGCCGGCCTGGACAAGAACGGCGAGCACATCGATGCGCTGCTGGCGCTGGGCTTCGGCTTCGTGGAGATCGGCACGATCACCCCGCGCCCGCAGGCCGGCAACCCGAAGCCGCGCCTGTTCCGGCTGCCGGACCACCAGGCGATCATCAACCGCATGGGCTTCAACAACCTGGGCGTGGATGCACTGGTGCGCAATGTGGAGCGCGCCAAGCGCCGCACCGGCCTGCTCGGCATCAACATCGGCAAGAACAAGGACACCCCCAACGAGCAGGCGTTCGACGATTACCAGCACTGCCTGGAAAAGGTGTATCCGCTGGCCGACTACATCACCGTCAACATCTCTTCGCCCAACACCGCCGGCCTGCGCGAGCTTCAGGAAGAGACCGCGCTGCGCCAGTTGATCTCGCAGCTGCGCGAAAGCCAGGAACGCCTGGCCGCCAAGCACGGCAAGCGCGTGCCGATGCTGGTCAAGGTGGCCCCGGACCTGAGCGACCGCGACATCGATGCCGCCGCGCGCGTGCTCGGTGAGCTCAAGGTGGACGGCGTGATCGCCACCAACACCACCATCGACCGCAGTGCGGTGGCCGGTGACCCGCGGGCGAACGAAGCCGGCGGCCTGTCCGGTGCGCCACTGCTGGGCCAGTCGACCCTGGTGCTGCGCCGCCTGCGTGCGCGCCTGCCCGAGTCGATGCCGTTGATCGGCGTGGGCGGCATCCAATCCGGTGCGGACGCGGTGGCCAAGATGGCCGCCGGCGCCGCACTGGTGCAGTGCTACAGCGGCCTGATCTTCCGTGGCCCGGAACTGGTGCACGAGTGCGTGGAGGCGATCCGCCGCCGCAGAGAGGCACCCAGCCGCGGCGCGGTGGCACCGCTATGAACGACGCCATGACGGCCTGGGCCATCACTGAAAACGCCTCGCTGAAGGCGCTCAACACCTTCCACGTCGAGGCCACCGCCGCACAGCTGCTGGAGGTGTTCGACCCGTCCGTACTGCCGGAGGTGCTGGCCCTGCCGCGCGTTGCCGACCAACCGTTGCTGGTGCTGGGCAGCGGCAGCAATGTGCTGATCGCCGGCAACGTGGAAGGCACCGTGCTGGTGTTCGCCAACCGCGGCATCGAGATCCTGGAACACCGCGCCGACCACACCATCGTGCGTGCCGGCGCCGGTGTGAACTGGCATGGGTTGGTGATGTGGTCGCTGCAGAACGGCCTGTCCGGTCTTGAAAACCTGGCGCTGATCCCCGGCACCGCAGGCGCCTCGCCGATCCAGAACATCGGTGCCTATGGCGCGCAGGTCGGCGAATTCATCCAGGCCGTGGATGCGTGGGACCGGCAGGAGAACGACTGGGTGCGCTTCGATGCCGAAGGCTGCCAGTTCGCGTACCGCGACAGCATCTTCAAGCACGACCCGGACCGCTACCTGATCACCGCGATCGAGCTGCGCCTGCCGCTGCTGCATGGCCTGCGCCTGGGCTATGCCGGGATCGCCGAGGAAATGGAGGCGATGGGCGTGGAGCTGCCGGTGGCTGCCGATGTGGCCAATGCGGTGATCAACCTCCGTCGCCGCAAACTGCCCGACCCGGACGTGCTCGGCAACGCGGGCAGCTTCTTCAAGAACCCGATCCTGCCGCTGGAGCAGGTCGAGGTGTTGCTGCAGCACTTCCCCGAGTTGCCGGTGTTCCCGGCCGATGAGGACAGCCGCCGCAAGATCTCCGCTGCCTGGATGATCGAAAGCTGCGGCTGGAAGGGCTACCGCGATGGCGATGCCGGCGTGGCGCCGAGCCATGCACTGGTGCTGGTCAACCATGGCCAGGCCACCGGCGAAGAACTGCTCGCGCTGGCGCGGCGGATTTCCGCCTCGGTCCTGGAGAAGTTCGGGGTGCCGATCGAACCGGAACCGAGGCTGATCGGCGCACAGTGGTGAATCCCGCCCCCGCCTTGCCGGTGGCCACGCCGTTGCGGGCTGCCCTGCTGATGCTCGGCAGTACGCTGGCCTTCGGCCTGATGGCGATTGCGATCCGCTACGCCACCCGCTACGTGCCGACCCAGGAAGTGGCGTTCTTCCGCAACGCGTTCGGCCTGCTGGCGCTGCTGCCGATGCTGATCCGCCCGGGCAGCGCGCCGCTGAGAACGCAGCAGCTGCCGCGCTACTTCCTGCGCAGCGCGATCGGGCTGGCCTCTATGCTGTGCGCGTTCTGGGCGATCGGGCACCTACCGATCTCCCAGGCGATCTCGCTCTCCTACTCCACCCCGCTGTTCGTCACCATCGCCGCGGTGCTGTGGCTGGGTGAAACCGTTCGCCTGCGCCGCTGGGCGGCGGTGATCATCGGCTTCATCGGCGTGCTGATCATCGTGCGCCCCGGCTCGACCAGCTTCACCCCGGGCACTCTGGTGGCAGTAGGCGCGGCGGTACTCAGCTCGCTGGTGGCGATCCAGATCAAACAGCTGACCCGGGTGGACAGCGCCGATACGGTGGTGTTCTACACCTATGTGTTCTGGGTGCCGCTGTCGCTGGTGCCGGCCTTGTTCGTGTGGGTCTGGCCGACCGGCCTGGCATGGGTCTGGCTGGTCGCCACCGGGGTGCTCGGCACGCTGGGCCAGCTGCTGTGGACCCGCGCCCTGCGTCTGGGCGAGGTCTCCGCGCTGACCCCGATCAGCTTCATGCAGCTGCCGCTGGTGAGCCTGCTGGGCTGGCTGCTGTTCAATGAAACGCTGGACCGCTGGACCGTGATCGGCGCCGCCATCATCCTCGGCGCGAATGCCTATATCGCCCACCGTGAAGCGGTGCTGGCACGGCGGGCGAAATCGCAGGCCGCCACGGCGGCCGTCAAACCGGGGGAATAGCCCCCGGGAATCAATCCGAGCCGAACAGATCGCGGGTGTAGACCTTATGCGCGACGTCCGCCAGTTCCGGCGTCAGCCGGTTGGCGACGATGATGTCCGCCTCGGCAAGGAACGCGGCGAAATCGTTCACCACGCGCGAGCGGTAGAACGTCGGCTCGGTGAGCACCGGCTCGTGCACGATGACCTCGATGCCCTTCGCCTTGATCCGCTTCATCACGCCCTGCACCGCCGAGGCACGGAAGTTGTCCGAGCCGGCCTTCATGACCAGCCGGTAGATGCCCACCACCTTCGGGTTGCGCGCCACGATGTCATCGGCGATGAAATCCTTGCGCGTGCGATTGGACTCGACGATGGCGTGGATCAGGTTCTGCGGCACCTTGCTGTAGTTGGCCAGCAGCTGCTTCGTGTCCTTGGGCAGGCAGTAGCCGCCGTAGCCGAAGGACGGGTTGTTGTAATGGCCGCCGATGCGCGGATCCAGGCTCACCCCTTCGATCATCTGGCGGGTGTCCAGCCCGTGCGAACTGGCGTAGGTGTCCAGTTCGTTGAAGTAGGCCACCCGCATCGCCAGGTACGTGTTGGAGAACAGCTTGATCGCCTCCGCTTCCGTGGCGTCGGCGAACAGCACCGGCACGTCCTTCTTGATCGCGCCTTCCTTCAGCAGTTCGGCGAACACCGCGGCACGCTCGGAGCGCTCGCCGACGATGATCCGGCTCGGGTGCAGGTTGTCATGCAGCGCGCGTCCCTCGCGGAGGAATTCCGGCGAGAACAGGATGGTGTCGGTCCCGAACCGGGCCCGCAGCGCGTTCGTGCAGCCGACCGGCACGGTCGACTTGATGACGATGACGGCAGATGGGTTGATCCGCAGCACATCGCCGATCACCGCCTCCACGGAGCCGGTGTTGAAGTAATTCGATTTGGGATCGTAATCCGTCGGCGTGGCGACGATGACGAAATCCGCACCCTCATAGGCCTGCGCCGGATCCAGCGTCGCGGTCAGGTTCAGCGCGCGGTTGGCGAGGAAGTCTTCGATCTCGACATCTTCGATGGGCGACTGGCGGGCATTGATCATCGCCACTTTGGCCGGATCGATGTCCAGCGCCACCACCTCGTGATGCTGTGCGAGCAGCACCGCGTTGGAGAGGCCCACGTACCCGGTACCGGCGACGGCAATCTTCATTCAAGGTCCTTCTTTTGCAGCGTCCAGAGTGAACTGCGAATTTTAGCAAACGCCGTGCACTGAACGCCGGTGCAGGTAGGCCGCATTTCGACAGGATCGCGGCGATGTTGCTGCTTGGCCGATGCTCATCGTGCCGGCCACGGGTTCGGGGCCCACTTACGCGCGTGTATATATCTGGCTTTAAGCGTCATTTATGACGCTTTATGTGCATATCTCTGTATAAAACGCCATACTTGGCGCTTTATATAAACACCATTTAAGCTCCGCAAAGCGCCATACTTGACGTCTTAGCCAAATAGAGGATGATAACGCGTCAGGAGGGTCACTTTATGACGATCACACATCTGATGACCGACGAGGCGGTGCTGCTGGAGCTTGGGCTACGCCTTGCGCGCATGCGCCTTTCGCAGGGACTCACCCAGGAACAGCTGGCGGATGCGGCCGGCGTCTCCAAGCGCACCGTGCAGCGGCTCGAAGACGGTACGCCCGCGCAACTGGCCAACCTGATCCGGTACCTGCGCGCCCTCGGCAGGCTGGAGGCGCTGGACGCCCTGCTGCCCAGCGACAGCCCCAATCCGATCGACCTGCTGGAACGCCGCGGCCAGCCGCGCCAGCGTGCCCGACCGGGGGTGGCCGCGTCGGCACCGGCCAAGCCGTGGACCTGGGGCGATGAGCAATGAGTACCACGGCCGAGGTGCGCTTGTGGGGCAGCCGGATCGGCGCGGTGACACTGGCCGACGGCGAGCGGATCGCGCAGTTTGCCTACGACCCGGCGTTTGCACGCTCCAGCATCGAAGTCGCCCCTCTGACCATGCCGTTGGCGGCGGAGCGGGTCTTCAGCTTCCCCTCGCTCAACCCCGCAGCCTTCCATGGCCTGCCCGGCCTGCTCGCCGACGCCTTGCCGGACAAGTACGGCAATACCCTGATCAACGCGTGGCTGGCCACGCAGGGCCGCACCCCGGACAGCTTCAACGCGGTGGAGCGGCTGTGCTACACCGGCACGCGCGGCATGGGCGCGCTGGAGTTCTCGCCCGTGCATGGTCCGCGCGTGCGCACGGCGCACAAGATCCAGATCGATGCCCTGGTCGCGCTGGCCACCGAGGTCCTGAGCAACCGCGACAATCTGCGCGCCTCCTTCGGCGATGAAGAACGCGCCGATTCGCTGCGCGACATTCTGCGCGTGGGCACCTCGGCCGGTGGCGCACGGGCCAAAGCCGTGATCGCCTGGAACGAAAGCACCGGTGAAGTCCGATCGGGCCAGGCCGCGGCCGCGCCAGGCTTCAGCTACTGGCTGCTCAAATTCGATGGCGTACAGAACAACCGCGACAAGGAGCTGGCTGACCCCAAAGGTTACGGCGTGGTCGAGTACGCGTACGCGCTGATGGCACGGGATGCGGGCATCCAGATCAGCGAGTGCCGGCTGCTGGAGGAAGGTGGCCGCCGCCACTTCATGACCCAACGCTTCGACCGCACCGAGGCCGGTGGCAAGCACCATATGCAGTCGCTGGCGGCGATGGCCCACTTCGACTTCAACGATCCCGATGCGTACTCCTATGAGCAGGCGTTGCTGGTCATGCGCCAGCTGCGCCTGCCCATGGCGCAGCTGGAGGAACAGTTCCGGCGGATGGTGTTCAACGTGATCGCCCGCAACCAGGATGACCACGTCAAGAACATCGCCTACCTGATGGACCGGCAGGGCCAGTGGTCGCTGTCGCCTGCCTTCGACATCACCTGGGCCTACAACCCGGACGGCGACTGGACGGCCCGGCACCAGATGTCGATCAACGGCAAGCGCGAGGGTTTCGACCTGGCCGACCTGGCCGCATGTGCCGCCACCGCCTCGATCAATGCCCGCCGCGCCCGCGACATCATTGAACAGGTCCGGCACAGCGTGCTGCGTTGGCCACACTTTGCCGACGACGCCGGCGTGGCCGGGGTCTGGCGCGATCAGATCCGCGGCAGCCTGCGTACCGACATCCGCTGAGCGGCGGCCTCAGCCCTGTGTGGCCTGCCATGCACGGGCCGCGCAATCGGCGACGTTGCCGGGTGCGAACTGCTCGGCCATGTAACGCAGGGCCTGGCGTCGCTGTGCAGGTGGACGCGCCGTGGCGCCGGGCTCGAGCAGCAGATCATGGAATTCCTGCAGGTCCTGCAGGATCCGCCAGTGGCGGTAGTAGGCCACCCGCAGCGGGTCGACCGTGACCGGACCGTAGCCCTCGGCGAAGCCCGGCGGCTGTTCACGCCCCCAGCGCCCGCCGATGCCTGCGCCGATGAACATCAGATCACGCTCGCGCGGCGCCAGCACCATGTCGTCCCAGTCGATCAGAAAGACGCTGGCGCCCGGGCCTACCAGCACATTGCCCGCGTGCAGATCCGCGTGACACAGCACGCGCGGACATCGTCCCTCACCGATCCGCGCCCGCAGCTCGCCACAGCGCTGCCAGATCGCCTCGATCCGCTGGCGATGGCGGCACCACAGTGCCAGGTACTCCTCGCCCAGGGCATCGCGTACGGGTATCCGCGCATCGGCCCGCTGCAGCCACGCGCCGACGCGTTCCACTGCAGTGTCGTCGTCGAACACCGGTCGACGCAGGTGATCGGAGAGCTCGGTCGGCAGCCGCGCCTCATGCACCTGGCGCAGCACCCGTCCGAGCCGTTCCCAATGCCCCCGCGAGAGCGCCTCTTCAAAACCGGAGAACGCCTCGACATACGGAAACAGCGTCCACTGCAGCCCGGCCCAGCTCGCCGCCGCCGCACCATCGCGCGTGGGCAGCGGCGCGATCACTTCACGAAGGCCGGCGTGCTCGCGCAGGTGGTGCAGCACTGTCCACACCACCGGGGCCACCGCATAGCGGCGGCATTTCAACCACCAGCGCGCGCCGTCCGGGCCAGCCACCTGGTACACCGTCGCCCCCGCGTCCGCCCCGCCGGCGCGTTGCAGCACCGCGGTGGCACGCACGCCGAACACCTCATCCAGCACCTGGCTGATCTGCGCTGCGGACAACTCTTGTGGATGAAGCATCAATCCAACGCGCGTGATTTATATGTCGCGACTATCGCAGAAGCGTCATGCATCGCCCAGCGCAGTGCATCACGAAAGCGGCAACGCATGCAGCAGGCACGAATGCGTCCACCACGATCCGGCGCGCCGGTGGCTGCGCGACCGGATCGCGACGGCGGCAGGGCGACGGCCCCGGCCATATTGCGACGCGTCATGTAAACGATTACAGGCCCTGCTAGCGTGTGCCCCACCCCGCCGTCGGCGGTCGTTTGAGATCAGGAGCGCGTTGATGGGGCTGCATGCTGACCGTTCGATTGCCGTGCACCGGCCGCGCCGCGTCATGGCCCGCGCCCTGCTCTTCGCCGCCCTCGCCCTGAGCCTGCCCGCGGCTGCCCAGCCCGTGCCGCCGCGCAGCCATTGGCAGGCCAGCAGTTCCTCGCAGCAGGTGCCGGCGATGGCGGTCAGCCACCTGATCGACGGCGACCCGACCACGGTTACCGGCGGCGCCTTCAGCCCCGGCCACTGGTTCCAGGTGGACCTGGGCCAACCGAGCACGCTCAGCGGCGCGCAGATCACCTGGGATGTGTCCAATCCCGAGGGCTACACCCTGCAGACCTCGCTGGATGGGCAGCAGTGGCAGCCGGCCTACACCATGCGCGATTCACTCGGCGGTATCGAGACGCTCTACTTCGCGCCGCGCCAGGCGCGTTACCTGCGCCTGGCCAGTCCGGAGCGCACCTCGGACTGGGGCGTGTCGATCTTCGAACTGGAGCCGCTGGACAGCACCACCAGCGCGCGCGTGGCCGGCGTGGATGCAACCCGGGCCGCGGCGCTGTGGCAAGGCGGCAGTGCGGTGGCCGTTCCACCTGGCAAGGACGGTGCGCACGCGCTTGACATCGCATTGCCGCGTGCGGTCTCCACCACCGGCCTGGCCGTGGACTGGGCCGGCGCGCACGGCGCCGCGCGGCTGCAGGCGCGTGATGCGCAGGGGCGCTGGGTCGAGCTTGCGAACGACCCGCAGGCGGGTACCCGGCAGCAAAGCTGGTTGGCCGCGCCGGCTGCCGTGACCGCCACGGCGCTGCGCTTGACGGTGGACGGCGGCGCGCCGCAGGTCGCCCGCCTGCGCCTGCTGGGTCCGAAGGCAGTGATGACGCCGATGAAGCGCTATCAGATCGCCGCCAGCGGTGCGCAGCGCGCGTTGTTCCCTGCGTCGCTGCACCTGCAGCAGACCTATTGGACCGCGGTCGGCATCCATGCCGGCCGGCAGAAATCGATCTTCGACGAGTACGGCAACATCGAGGCCTTCAAGGGCGCACCGCTGGTGCAGCCGATCTGGCGCAGTGCGGACGGTGTCGCCGCAGGTGCCGCCGGGGCGCCGGTGCGGCACGCGCTGCGCGATGGCTGGAAGCCGATGCCGTCGGCAACCTGGTCGCCACAACCGGGGCTTGAACTGCAGAGCGAAGCGTTCGCGGTCGAGCTCGACGGACAGCCGGTGACCTTCGTGCGCCACCGCCTGCGCAACACCGGCACTGCGCCTGTCAGCGGCACCCTGACGCTGGCGGTGCGGCCGATGCAGATGAATCCACCGTGGCAGAACGGTGGCCTGTCGGCGATCCGCGAGGTCGCCATCGAGGGTCAGCGCGTGCGCGTCAATGGCCGCGCCCTGCTGCAGTCATTGACGCCCGTTGACGCTGCCGGTGCGGCACCGTTCGGCGCGGATGGCCGCACGGAAATCACCACAGCGATCGCCCTCAGCACGCTGCCTGCCACTACGCAGGCACGCGATGCCGAGGGCCTGGCCGCCGCCGCGCTGACCTACCGCATGCAGCTGGCGCCGGGCGACAGCCGTTCGGTGGTGGTCGCGTTCCCGCTGGGCACGGCGCCTTCTGCGAAGGACGGCGCCCTGCCTGACGCCCCGGCGCTGGATCTGGCTGGCCTGCCGCCTGCACCCGATGCCGCCTACGACGCCCTGGCCAAACGTGCTTCGGATGACTGGCAGGCGCGCCTGGGCCAGGTCGGCCTGCGCCTGCCCGACCCCTCGCTGGTGGACATGCTGCGCGCGCAGGCCGCCTACATGTTGATCAACCAGACCGGCCCGGCGATGCAGCCTGGCCCGCGCAACTACAACCGCTCCTTCATCCGCGACGGCATGGCGACCTCCGCGGTGCTGCTGCGCATGGGCGAGTCCAAGGTGGCGCGCGATTACCTGGCCTGGTACAGCGAGCATGGCGTGCACGCCAACGGGCTGGTCTCGCCGATCCTCAATGACGATGGCAGCGTCAACACCGGCTTCGGTTCGGATATCGAGTACGACAGCCAGGGCCAGTACATCGCCCTGGTCGCCGACGTGGCCCGGCTCGATGGCGGCCCGGAATCGGTGCGTGCCTACCTGCCCAAGGTGAAAGCGGCGATGCGCTTCCTGCAGGAACTGCGCGAGCGCACGCTGGTGCCGGGCTACATGGCCAACCAGCCCTCGCCCGAACGCTTCGCCGGGATCCTGGCGCCGTCGATCAGCCACGAAGGCTACCCGTCGCCCACGCACAGCTACTGGGATGACTACTGGGGCCTGAAGGGCTGGCATGACGGTGCGTGGTTGGCCGAGTCGCTGGGCGATCACGAAACCGCAGCATGGGCGCGCCAGCAGTACACCGCCCTGCACGACGCACTGGCCGCGTCGATCCGCGCGACGATGGCGTGGAAGGGTATCGACTTCATTCCCTCCTCGGCCGACCTGGGTGATGGCGACCCCACCGGCGTGTCGATCGCGCTGGATCCCACCGGCGCCCAGGATGTCCTGCCGGCGGACGCACTGCGCACGACGTTCGCACGGTATCTGCAGGACGTGCGCAAGCGCAGCGAACCGGGCGCGCTATACGCCTACACGCCGTATGAAATCCGCAACGTGCTGAGCTACGTGCACCTGGACCAGCCCGAGGCCGCCGATGAACTGCTGCAGGGGCTGCTGCACGACCGCCGGCCGCTGGAGTGGCAGGTGCTGGCCGAGGTGGTGCACTCGCGGCTTCGTTTCCCGCGCTACCTCGGCGACATGCCACACACCTGGATCGGCGCCGAGTACGGCCGCACCCTGTTCGGGATGCTGATGCGCGAGGACGATGACGCGCTGTCCCTGCTGCCGGGCACCCCGCCCTCGTGGCTGGCCGGTGACGGGCTGGCCGTGGACCGGCTGCCGACCGCCCATGGCACCCTGGCCCTGCAGGCACGGCAGCATCAGGGAACGCTTCAGGTCACGCTGGGCACGGGACTGCGCAAGGACACCGCGGTGCGGGTCTGGTGGCCGAGCCGCACGCGCCCCGCCACCGTACGGGTGGATGGCCGCACGCTCACTGACTACGACGCACGCGGGGTACGGCTCAACCAGCCGTTCCGCCGCCTGGAGGCGACCTGGTGAGGCTGGGGACGGGTCAGACCCCGCCCTCCTGCTCATGCAGGGTGATCAGCGATTCCATCAGATCCTCATCCGCGCTGGCACAGACGGCCAGCAGCACCGCTTCCTCGCAGCCGGTATCGACGATGTAGGCGTGGCCCATCTGGCTGTCGATGTAGATGCCCTGCCCAGTCTCCAGCACCACCGGATCGTAGAACTCGGTGTGGACCTGGATGCGGCCTTCCATCACGTGCACGTACTCCTCGCCCGGGTGGCGGACCAGTTCGCCGAACTCGGCTGTGGTCTTGGCGCGCACCTTGGTGAGGATCGGGATCATCCGCTTGCGGCGCAGTTCCGTGCACAGATAGTAGTAATCGTAGTTGTCGGTCTGCACGCGCAGCGCCTTGTCCAGCGAGCCGAGGCTGCGGCGGGCGGTGACCGGCTTGGGCGCGCTGTCCAAATCCGGCTCGGAGAACAGCTCGGACATGCGCAGGTTCAAACGCTGCGCCAGATGCTGCAGCTTGTCGTAGGTCAACGTCAGGCGGTCGTGTTCGATCTTCGACAACGTGGACAGGGGGATTTCGGTGTGTTCGCTCATTTCCTTGAGCGTCCACCCCTGGCGCGTGCGCAGGCCGCGCAGCAGGGTTCCGAGCGTCGGGCTTTTCGGGCTCATCGACAGGACCTTTGGGCTATTGCTGGTGAAGTTGTGGATACGATACTACGTACAGATGAATGCCATCCTGATCAGGATGGTTTCTTGTCGCGTTCGTCTCCGATCGCCGCCTCCACTGACCTGAAAACGTTCCCAATTAGCGCGGAATAGCGCGTTCAGGACACCCAGACGTCACATTTGCCCCGTCGCGCATGATCCGGCGACGATCACGCGCATTTGACAATTCTCTAATCAGGAATATTGTTGTCTGATTGAGATGGTTTTTGGCCCTCCGATGATTCGCTCCGGGGTGCCGCGTCTTCCAGTTCCAGAGGGGATCGTCACATGCGTGCGTTGTCAGGACTTGTCGCGTTGTGTTGTGGGCTGTTGCTGTCGTTCCAGGCCGAGGCACAGCGGCCACCCTCCCCACCCCAGGACGCCCCCGCGCCCGGCGTGGATTCCGTTCCCGGGCTGACTGCCGATGATGCGACCACCTGGCTGGACGGCTTCGTGCCCTACGCCATCGCGCGTGGCGATATCGCCGGCGCCGCGGTGACGGTGGTCAAGGACGGACGGATCCTGGTCCGTCGCGGTTACGGCGTCTCCGACGTGGAGAAGCAGACCCCGGTGGATCCGGACCGCACGCTGTTCCGGATGGCATCGGTCTCCAAGCTGATGACCTGGACCGCGGTCATGCAGCTGGTGGAAGCCGGCAAGCTGGACCTGGACGCGGACATCAACCGGTACCTGGATTTCAAGGTGCCCGAACGCGGCCTGCCGATCACGCTGCGGCAGCTGATGACGCACACCGGCGGCTTCGAAGCCAACATCAAGTACATGTGGACCACCGAGGCGGTGGCCGAGGCCGGGGGCGTCGAACTGGGGCCGTATCTCAAGCGCCGCATCCCGGCGCAGATCTTCGCGCCGGGCACCGTGCCGGCGTATTCGAACTACGGCACCAGCCTGGCCGGCTACATCGTCGAGCGCGTGTCCGGCCAGCCGTTCGCCGAATACGTTCAACAGCACATCTTCGCCCCGCTGCAGATGCAGCACGCCAGCTTCCGCCAGCCCCTGCCGCCGGCGCTGCGTGCGCTGGTCAGCAAGGGCTACGCACTGGGATCGGGCAAGCCGCGCGAGTTCGAAGTCACCCCGTCGGCCCCGGCCGGTGCGCTGTCGGCCACCGCCAGCGACATGGCGCGTTTCATGATCGCGCATCTGAACGCGGCGGGCGGGCACGACACGGCCATTCTGAAAGCGGCCACCAGCCAGCTGATGCTGACCCCGCAGACGCGCTTCGCACCGCCGCTGAACACCATGGCGCTCGGGTTCTACGAGATCGATGTCAACGGCCAGCGCGTGGTCTCCCATGCCGGCGACACGTACTCGTTCCACTCGCAGCTGTTCCTGTTCCGCGACCACGATGTCGGCCTGTTCATCACCCTCAACAGCGCCGGCGCCAATGGCATCACCGGCCAGATCCGGCGGGAGCTGCTGGAGAACTTCGCCGACCGTTACTTCCCGGCGCCCGCCGTGGCCGCGGCACCGGTGGTCGACGCCGCGCTCGCCAGGGACCAGGCGCGCCAGCTGGCCGGGCCGAGCTACCTCGATTCACGCCGCGCCGAAACCGGTATCGGCCGTACCGGCATCCTTACCCAGACGCGCCTGGAGGCCCTCGACGATGGCAGCCTGCGCCTGCCGCGCATGAAGCAGCCAAATGGCCAGCCCACCACCTTCAAGCCGATCGCACCGTGGCTGTGGCAGGCGAACAACAGCGAGCTTCGCCTTGCCGCCATCCTCAAGGACGGCAAGCCGGTCGGCTTCGCGGTGGACTCGTCCTCCCCGTTCAACGTGTTCCTGCGCGCGGAAGGCTATCGCTCCGCCGTGTGGCTCAAGCCGGTGCTGACCGCGGCCGTCGCGGTGTTGGCACTCTCCGCGCTGGCATGGCCGATCGCCGCGTGGGTGCGGCGTCGCCACGGCCGCGGGCTGGGCTGGCCGCGCAGGACGCTGCTGGCCTACCGCCTCAGCCGCGCAGCGTGCTGGTTCATGCTGCTGGTACCCGCCGTGGCGATGGCGGTAATGGCCTGGGCTTCGGCGGACTTCGCGCGACTGGATGATCGTCTCGATCCGGCGGTGATCGGGCTCGGCATCGCCTCGGTGATCGCGATCATCGGCGGGATCGGATCCACCGCCTGGAACCTGGTGCAGACCTTCCGCGCCGGACGCGGCTGGCTGGCGCGCCTGTGGGCGGCGCTGCTGCTGATCTCGGCCTGCGTGCTCGCCTATGCCCTGGTCCTGATGGGCCTGGCCGACTTCGCACTCAACTACTGACCCGTAGCCCCGACCACGGGGCTGGAGACATCCTGTGAAATTGACCCTGCAGATCGACTCGCTTGCGTTGCTGGCCCCGTTCCGGATCAGCGGCTACGTGTTCGAGCACGCGCCGGTACTGCGCGTGGAACTGGAAGACGGCGGCCATCGCGGCCGTGGCGAAGCCAGCGGCGTGTACTACTTCGATGACACCCCCGAGCAGATGCTGGCCACGCTGGAGCTGCTGCGTGCGCGGATCGAAGCCGGCATCACCCGTGCCGAGCTGCAGCAGCTGCTGCCGCGCGGCGGCGCGCGCAATGCACTGGACTGCGCACTGTGGGACCTGGAAGCGAGCCGCACCGGCAAACCTGCCTGGGCCCTGGCCGGTCTTTCGCAGACGCGTCCATTGCTGACCACGTGGACCCTGGGCGCCGATGACCCGGCGACGATGCAATCGATCGCCACCGGCCGCTATGCACCCGCCAAGGCGCTCAAGCTCAAGCTCAGCGGCGATCTGGATATCGATGTCGAACGCGTGCGCGCGGTGCGCAAGGTGCGCCCGGATGTCTGGATGGGCGTGGATGCCAACCAGGGCTATACCGTGGATGCGCTCGATGCCCTGATCCCGGTGCTGCTGGAGAACGACATCAAGCTGCTGGAACAGCCGCTGCAGCGCGGGCGCGAGGCCGAACTCAAGGGCTTTGCGCGGCCGCTGCCGTTCGCGGCCGATGAGAGCGTGCAGGACGCATCGGAAATCGAGGCGCTGGCGGGTCTGTTCGACGTGATCAACATCAAGCTCGACAAGGCCGGCGGACTGACCGAAGGCCTGGCGATGGTCGGCAAGGCGCGTGCCCTGGGCATGCAGGTGATGGTCGGCAACATGATCGGCAGCAGCTGGGCGATGGGCCCGGCCTTCATCGTGGGCCAGCACTGCGACGTGGTCGATCTGGATGGTCCGTTGTTCCTGAGCGATGACCGGGTGCCGGGCCTGCGCTACGACGAGGGCCTGGTGCACTGCGACGACGCCGTATGGGGCAAGGGAGTGCACGCATGAACACGACATCGCATCGTCCGCGCGCGACCCAATGGCGCACGTTGATCTCCGGCATGCTGCTGGCATCGACCGCAGCGTTCTCGCCGCTGCATGCGCAGGCGCCGACGCCTGCTGCTGCACCGGTGCCCGCGACCACCGAATCGCCTGACACCATCACGCCCGCGTCGGCGCCGACCGGCACGCTGGATGCGGCCCGGGTCGATACCTTCCTCGATGGCCTGGTGCCCTACCTGATGGCCCAGGGCGACCTCGCCGGCGCCGTGGTCACCGTGGTCGAGAACGGCAGGGTCGTCACCGAGCGCGGCTTCGGTTTCTCCGATGTCGAAAAACGCACGCCGGTGGATCCCAAAACCACGCTGATCCGCCCGGGCTCGATCTCCAAGCTGTTCGTCTGGACCTCGGTGATGCAGCTGGTTGAACAGGGCAAACTGGACCTGGATGCCGACATCAACACCTACCTGGACATCAAGGTCCCGGCCAAGGGTGAGCCGATCACGCTGCGCCAGATCATGACCCACACCAGCGGTCTGGAAGAGCGCATGCGCTACCTGATCGTGCTGGGTCCGGACCATCCGGCCAACCGCGACAACTACCTCAAGGACTGGGTGCCCAACCAGATCTCCGCACCCGGCACCACACCGGCGTACTCGAACTACGCCACGGGTATCGCCTCGTACATCGTCGAGCGCGTCAGCGGCCAGCGCTTCGAGGATTACGCCAGGCAGCACATCCTGCAGCCGCTGGACATGCAGTACGCAAGCTTCGAACAGAAGCTGCCGGCCGAGCTGCTGCCGCACGCCGCCAAGGGGTATCTGCTGGGTTCGGGCAAAACCTACCCGGCCGAGAAGAACACCGCGCCGGGCGTGGGCGGTCTGTACGCCTCCGGTTCGGCGATGTCACGTTTCATGATGGCCACGCTCAACCACGGCGAACTCGACGGCCAGCGCATCATGCGGGCCGAGACCAACGCACAGATGCTGACCCCGCAGGCCGCGATCCTGCCGCACCTGCCGCGCATGACCCTGGGCTGGATGGCCTCGGACACCGGGGGCTACGACACGCGCTCGCACGGCGGCACGATGCTGTTCTTCTACTCGTGGCTGTGGATGATTCCGGAACGCAACATCGGCGTCTTCGTTTCCACCAACAGTGTGGGCCGTGATGCCGCCGGTTCTGCCCTGCGCGCCCAGGTGTGGGAGCGCTTCGTCGAGAACTTCCTGCCGACCCTGCCGATCGAACGCGCCGGCCCGGGCGTGGATGCCGCCACTGCCCGCGAGCATGCCGCTGCGCTGGCCGGGGTGAACTGGCAGAGCACGCGCCGTTCGGACAGTTCCTATCTGCGCATGCTGTCGCTGTTCGCACCGACCCGCGTGCACCTGCAGGAGGACGGCACGATCACCGTTGACGGCCAGAAGGGCCTGAACGGCCAGCTGCTGCGCTGGCGCGAGGTGTCACCGTGGCTGTGGCAGCAGGAAAACGGGCGTGGCCTGCTGGAAGTGAAGGTCAAGGATGGCCGCCCGGTGTACTTCTCCGGCGGTCCGTTCGCCTCGGTGTTCGGCTTCGAGCCGATTCCGGGCTGGCGTTCGCCGGCGTGGCTGCGCCCTGCGCTGTTCGTCGCACTGGGGTTGCTGACACTGTCGGCCGTCCTGCGCATCGGCGGCGTGTTCGTGCGCCGTTACTACCGCGCCATCGCACCGGTCGAAGGCCGTGGCCTGCGCTGGTTGCAGACGCTGGCGCTCACCACGCAGCTGGGCACCGTGATCGCCTGGGCGCTGTACGTGAAATCGATCGCTGGCCCGGGCGCGATCTCCTCGTACACCAACGGGCCGTTGATCCTGGTCCAGGCGCTGTCGTGGCTCAGCGTCATCGCCGCCATCGCACTGGTCTGGGTGGCGGTCCGCGCGCCGGCCAGCTGGCCGCGCGTGCGTCGTTACGGCGCCTGGGTGGTCGCACTGGCAGGCCTGGTGGTCGCGTTCGTCGCCATCACCCAGCGCCTGATCAGTACCGGCCTGCAACTCTGACCGCCGGACGCCCCGCCCGATGAGCCTCCAAGCACCGCGCACGGCCTGGTTCGGGCAACCGCCAGGCCTGACCATCCTGTTCCTCACCGAGATGTGGGAGAAATTCTCCTACTACGGCATGCGGGCCCTGCTGGTCTATTACATGACCAAGCAGCTGCTGTTTTCGCAGGAACAGGCCTCACTGGTCTATGGCCTGTACACCGCGCTGGCCTACCTCAGCCCGGTGTTCGGCGGCATGCTCGCCGACCGCTGGCTGGGCAAACGGCGTGCGGTGATCCTGGGCGGGGCGATCATGGCGTTCGGCCATTTCCTGATGGCCTTCGATGCACTGCTGTATCCAGCGCTGCTGGCGATCATCCTGGGCAACGGGCTGTTCCTGCCCACCCTTCCCGGCCAGGTCGGCGATCTGTACACGCGCGATGACCCGCGCCGTGGCTCGGCGTTCAACGTGTACTACGTGGGCATCAACCTCGGCGCGTTTCTGGCGCCGCTGGTCTGCGGCACGCTGGGCGAGGTGTATGGCTGGCACGTGGGCTTTTCCGCCGCCGGCATCGGCATGCTGCTCGGGCTGGTGATCTACATCACCGGCCGCCGCCACCTGCCACCGGATCCGCCGCGCAGCGAGCGCGCCACGCTGCCGTTCTCGGCGCTGTGGCAGCCGGCCTACCGGCCCTTGCTGCAGCTGATGACGATGATCGCCGGGTTGATCGTGATCTTCCGCCTGGCCTACGAGCAGATCGGCAACACGATCGCGATCTGGCTCGACACCGGGGTGGACCGCGTGCTCACCGCAGACTTCACCCTGCCAATGACCTGGTTCTTCTCGCTCAACCCGCTGCTGGTGTTTCTGATCACGCCACTGCTGGTGCGTCGCTGGACGCGCCAGGCACGCGATGGCCGCGAGCCGGCCGCACTGACCAAGATGGCCATCGGTGCCGCGGTGGTCGGCCTGTCGTTCGCGCTGGTGGCGGTGCTCGGCGGTGAACCGTCGGCCAAGGTCGGCTGGCTGTGGGCCGCGCTGTTCTTCGCGATCTTCACCTTCGGCGAGCTCTTCATCCTGCCGGTGGGACTGGGCCTGTTCGCCCGCCTGGCGCCGGTGGGCTTCGGTGCCACCATCATCGCGTTCTGGTTCCTGGCCTCGTTTGGCGGCAACCTGCTGGCCGGCGCGGTCGGCACGCTGTGGTCGACGCTTTCCAGCACGGTGTTTTTCGCGCTGATGGCGGGCACCTGCATGTTCGTTGCGTTCCTGCTGCTGCGCCTGGAGCGTCGGGCACGGCCACTGCTCGCCAACAACGCAGCCCCCACCCAATCCTCTGCGGACTGACGCCACGCGGCTATATCAGCCGTGGCTGGCGACCGTGTTTTCTGCCTGACCCCGTCCCTGATTCCGGAGAGACCGCCACATGCGCAAGCCGATCAACCGCTCGATCCTCGCCTCCACCATCACCCTGTGCTGCATGGGCCTTGCCACCACCGCGATGGCGCAGGATGCCGACGCCGATGACAGCCGCAGCACCCCCGATGTCGTGGAGCTGGATCGCGTGGTGGCCACCGCGCAGAAGCGCAGCGAGAACGTCATGGAGGTGGCGGCCGGCGTCAGCGTAATCAGCGAAGAACGCCTGGAAGCGTTCGGTGCGACCCGCTTGAACGACTTCGCCGCCTACGTGCCCGGCTTCCAGGTCGACAGTGGCGGCGCACCGGGCCAGACCACGATGGCGCTGCGCGGTGTCGCGCCCCTCGGCGGCGGCTCGATCATCGGTACCTACATCGATGACACCCCGATCGGCCCCAGCAGCAACAAGCAGCGCGCGACCACCTACGCGCTGGATCTGCTGCCGTATGACATCCAGAGCGTGGAAGTGCTGCGCGGCCCGCAGGGCACGCTGTATGGCGCCAGCTCGATGGGCGGCCTGTTCAAGTACATCACCAAGGCCGCCGATCCGGATAGCTTCGAGTTCCGCGCCGGCATGGACGTCAACGCCACCAAGGAAGCGGGCGACGTGGGCACCGGCGTGCGCACCTCGTTCAACGTGCCGCTGATCGAAGGCAAGCTGGGCCTGCGTGCCAGCCTGTCGCGCCAGGGCACGCCCGGCTATGTGGACCAGCCCGACCTCACCGGCGAGGACGCCAAGGACAGCAACGGCTATTACCAGCTCGCCTCCCGGCTGGCGCTGACCTGGCGCATCAGCGACACGGCCAACCTGCGTGTGCAGGCGTTGTCGCAGATCGTGGATGCCGACAACTCCAGCGCGGTGGGCCTGACCTATCCCACGCTGGAGCCGATCCGCGGCCCGCTCGAAGGCATCCTGCAGCGCGCGACCCCATACCGGATGGAGACCGACTACTACTCGGCGATCCTGGATTGGGACCTGGGCAACGTTGATTTCGTCTCCGCGACCAGCTTCTCCGAAACCCGCATGGATGAGGTGCAGGACTCCACGCTGGTCTACGGCGTGGCATGGCCGCTGCTGACCCCGTACCCGGCCGGCCAGGCGCAGTTCGATGTATTCCTCGGCACCCGCAAATGGACCCAGGAGTTCCGCCTCAGCTCCAATGAGAGTGAGCGCTTTGAATGGTTGCTGGGCACCTTCTTCACCGGCGAGAAGAACGCCAACCGCCAGCAGGTGAGCGCGTACGATACCAACGGCATCCCGCTGCCGTTCAATCCCGGCACCGCCAGCCTGCCCGGCACCTATGACGAGCAGGCGATCTTCGCCGACGTCACGTACACGTTCAGCCCGCGCTTCGATGTCTCCGCCGGTGTGCGGCACGCGCGCAACCAGCAGGATTTCGAGCAGCACAGCACCGGCCTGCTGTACGGCCCGCGGCCGATCGATCTGGCCGATTCCGCCGACGACAACGTGACGACGTGGAAGCTGGCCTCGCGCTGGCACCTCAACGACAGCTCGATGATCTACGCCCGTTACGCCACCGGCTACCGCCCGGGTGGTCCCAACGTATCGACCTCCGGCGTGGTGCCGATGACCAAGGCCGACACGCTGGACAACGTCGAACTCGGCTTCAAATCGCACTTCTGGGACCGCCGCGCGATGATCGATCTGGCGCTGTTCCGGATCGACTGGGACGACATCCAGGTGCGCGTGTCCGAGAACGGCCTGAGCTGGATGGGCAACGCCGGCAGCGCGCGCAGCCAGGGCGCGGAACTGAGCCTGATGGTGCGGCCGGCCGAGCGCCTCACACTCGGCCTCAACGCGGCCTACATCGATTCGACGATCGGCGACGTACCGCCCTCCAGCGGCCTGGTCTCGGGCAGCCGCATGCCGATGACGCCGCGGCTGAGCTGGTCGGGCACGATCGACTACGACGTCGATGTGAGCGACCAGTGGCGGGGCCGGGTCGGTGCCGGCTATCGGGTTACCGGCGAGCGCGTGGCCGGGGCGTACGACATCGACAGCTACAACGCGCTGGACCTGCATGCCGAGCTGACCAACATGACGTGGACGGTCCGCCTGTACGCGCGCAACGCCACCGACGAGCGCGCGTACGTCTCCACCGGCTCGGTGCGGGACGCGCTCAACCGCTATGTCGCGGTGACCGGCGTACCGCTGCAGCCGCGCACGATCGGCATGTCCATCGACTATCGCTACTGAGTCCAGCCACCTGCCATGGCGGCGCCCCGAGCTGCCGCCGGACCACCCGTCGGAAGAGAAAGGGAATAATCCTAATTAGGTTGCATATTCTCTGATTAGGACTTATACAGATCCAACCAGGTCAAACAACAGCGAGCCCCTCGTGAATGCTTCCCCTGCTCTCTTCTCTCCCCCGACCACTGGATCCGCCATGAGCTCGACGCCCACTGCCACCGTGCAGGCCCTTGCCGCCCTCCCCCAGCCGTACCTGCTGTTCCTGGGCGACACCACCGAAGCCGGCTTCGCCAAGACCGCGATCGGCCTGCACGACTGGGCCCCGGAAGTGTGCGTGGCCGAGTGGAGCCTGCCGGGCTGCCCGATCAGCACCGGCCTGCCGAGCATGACGCCGGCCCAGGCGCGCGCGGCCGGTGCACGTGCGATGGTGATCGGCGTGGCCAACGGCGGTGGCGTGATTCCGCCGCAGTGGCTGCCGGCCCTGGTCGATGCGTTGGAAAACGGGCTGGACCTGGTCAGCGGCATGCACCAGAAGCTGGGTGACATTCCGGAACTGGCGGCCGCAGCCGAACGCCACGGGCGCGAACTGATCAACGTGCGCGTGCCGCCGCGTGGCATTCCGGTCGGCAACGGCCGCAAGCGCACCGGCAAGCGCGTGCTGACCGTCGGCACCGACTGCGCGCTGGGCAAGAAGTACACCGCCCTGGCACTGGCGCGTGGCCTGCGTGGCCTCGGCGTGGATGCCGACTTCCGCGCCAGCGGCCAGACCGGCATTCTGATCGCCGGCAGCGGCATTCCGATGGACGCCGTGGTGGCCGACTTCTCCGCCGGCGCCGCCGAACTGCTCAGCCCGAACGCGGCCGACGATCACTGGGATGTCATCGAAGGCCAGGGCTCGCTGTTCCATCCTGCCTACGCCGGTGTCAGCCTCGGCCTGCTGCATGGCAGCCAGCCGGACGTGTTCGTAGTCTGCCACCAGCCGGGGCGCAAGCACGTGCTCGGCTATCCGGACTACCCGCTGCCCTCCATCGAAGACGTGATCGCGTTGACCGTGCAGCTGGGCCGCCGGACCAATCCGGATATCCGCTGTGTCGGCGTCAGTCTCAATACCCATGGCATGACCGACGCCGCGGCAGCGGCCGCCTGCGCCGAAGTCAGCGCGCGTCTTGGTCTGCCGGTGGCCGATCCGATGCGGCAAGATGGGGAATTCAACCGCCTGCTGGAGGCCTGCATCGCATGAAGATGACATCCCGTACCTTGAGCCTGTGCGTGGCGGCGTTGCTCGGCCTCAGCCCGCTCGCCGCGTTCAGCGCCGGCAAGACCAGCCCGGTGGAAACCGAAGTCGCGCGGCTGGCCACCCTGATCGACGGCAAGGTCGGTGTCTCGGCGTGGCGACTGGATGGCAAGGGCGAGCAGGTCCATCTGAACCCCGATGAAGGGTTCCCGATGGCCAGCACGTTCAAGGTGGCAGTCGCGGCGGTGATCCTGACCAAGGTGGATGCCGGCGAACTGGCGTTGACCACGATGGTGCCGGTGCCGAAATCGTTCTATGTCGATTCGGAAGTGATCGCGGACCGCTTCATCCATGACGGTGTGAGCCTGTCGGTGCACAACCTGCTGGAGGTCATGCTGACCCAGAGCGACAACACCGCCACCGACGTGCTGGTGGCGCAGGCCGGCGGACCGGCCGCGGTCACCGCCTGGTTGCGCGCGCAGGGCATCGAAGGCCAGCGCCTGGACCGCAACACCCGCCAGCTGCTGAGCGATATCTTCGGCCTCGGCGATGAGCCGTTGACCAAGGAACGCGTCGCCGAACTGACCCTCGATCCGGAGGTGGTCAAGCGCACCAAAGCCGGCAACGAAGCCTTCGACAAGGACCCGCGCGACACCTCCACGCCGCGCGCGATGTCCACCCTGTTGACCAGGCTGTTCACCGGCAAGGCCCTGAGCCCGGCCAGCACCGAGGTGCTGGTGCAGATCATGGAGCGTTGCCGGACCTGCAGCGCGCGCCTGCGTGGCAGCCTGCCGCCGGGCACCAAGGTGGCCGACAAGAGCGGCACCGTGGCCGGCACCGTCAATGATGTCGGCGTGATCACCCTGCCCGACGGCAGCCGGTTCGCGATCTCCGTGTTCGTCAAAGCCAGCAACGCCCCGCGCAGCGAACGTGAGCGGGTGATCGCCGAGATCGCGCGCACCGTGCGCGACTTCTACCTGCTGCAGCCTGCGGCCGCCCGCAAGTGACCGCCGCCGCCAGCCGGTTCCAGCGGTATCTGTTGCCCGGCCTGGCGTTCAAGTCGGCCGTGATCGGCGGCGGATACGCGACCGGCCGTGAGCTGGCGGAGTTTTTCCTGCCATCGGGCCCGTGGGGTGGCCTGGCCGCGATGGTGTTGTCGATGCTGATCTGGAGCGTGATCTGCATCCTGACGTTCCTGTTGGCCCGGGCGATCCGGGCCAACGATTACCGCACCTTCTTCCGGCATCTGCTGGGCCGTGGCTGGTGGACCTTCGAAGTGGCCTACCTGGCGTTGATCGTGGTGGTGCTGGCGGTGTTCGGCGCGGCCGCCGGCGAACTGGCCGCGACCATGTTCGGTTGGCCACGGATCGTCGGCACGCTGGTGCTGGTGGCGATCATCACCGGCGTAGTGCAGGCCGGGACCAACGCCGTCGAACGCATGTTCAAGCTGATGTCGGCCTTCATGTACCTGGTCTACGCCATTGCCGCGTGCCTGATCCTCTATCGCTTCGGCGGCGGCGCGATGGCGCAGCTGTCCAACACCCATGAGCTCGGCCAGGACTGGGTGCTCAACGGCGTCACCTACGCCGGCTACAACATGTTCGCGGCGGTCTCGATCCTGCTGGTGGTGCGCCACCTGCTGTGCCGGCGCGATGCGGTGATCGCCGGCGCCCTGGCCGGCCCGTTGGCGATCCTGCCGGCCATCGTGTTCTACGTCTGCATGATCGCCTTCCTGCCGGACATCGCCGATGCGCCCCTGCCCTCGGACCTGATGCTCGGCCAGCTCGGCCTGCCGTGGTTCCAGTGGTTGTTCCGGCTGATGATCATGGTCGCGCTGGTCGAAACCGGAGTCACGCTGATGGCCTCGGTGGACGGCCGCATCAGCGTCAACTGGAAAGAGCGCACCGGCGCTGCCCCCGGCCGCGGCATGCGGGTGGCGATCATTGCCGCCATCCTGCTGATGGCCGTATTCCTGGCCGATGGCATCGGACTGGTCGCGCTGATCGCGAAGGGCTACCGGCTGCTGGCCTACGCCATCCTGGCCACCTACGTGGTGCCGCTGCTGGCGTACTCGGCGTGGCAGATCTGGACACGCCATGGGCAGGCCTTCACCGCGCCCGTGGGCGAGCTGCCCGATCCGCGGCCTGCGCTGGTCGATGCGCTCGGCGCTCAGCCGCCACAGGCAAAGACCAGGAACTGATGCAGTGCGCGTGCCGGCGCGGACAGGTCTTCGTCCGGGCGCCAGACCAGGCCGACCTCCATCGGCGGCACCGCATCGGTGAGGGTGCGCACGTCGATCCGGCGCCCCTCCAGCGACCACGGGCGGTAGACCATGTCCGACAGGATGCTGACCCCGAAGCCGTAGGCAACCATGCCGCGCAGCGCTTCCAGCGACGAGGTGCGGAACACCACGTTGGGTTCGCGCCCGACCGAGCGCCAGTAGCGCATCGCCGACTCCTGCCCTTCGTCCACCATCAGCATGATGTAGGGATACGGCTCGACGTCGGCCGGGCTGATCACCGGCAGCTGCAGCAGCGGGTGCGACTCGGACAGCCACAGCTGGCGGCGCGAGCGGATCAATACCTGCCGCCGCAGCACATAGGGCTCGGCCATGTTGGAAATGATGCACAGCCCGAAATCCAGGTCACCGCTGCCGACGCCCTGCTCGATCGCAGCACGGTCCATATCGACCAGATCCACCTCCACCTGCGGGTAGGAGCGCTTGAAGCGCGCCAGCAGGCTCGGCAGGAAGTAACCGAGCACGGTGTAGGACGCGCCGATCCGGACCCGGCCCGGCAGGGTGTTGGCCAGGAACATCGGCTCGCTGAGGGCGTCCTGCAGCGTGTCCAGGATGTGCCGCACATGCTGGTGGAACCGATGGCCCTCGGCGGTCAGTCCGACCCCGTGCGGCATGCGGTCGAACAGTTTCAGCCCCAGCGAGGTTTCCAGCTGGGCGACCGCCGTGGTGATCACCGACTGGGAGACGTGCAGCTTGCGTGCGGCCTGTGAGAACTGCCCCAACTCGGCAGCTTCGGCAAAGTACCGCAGCTGGCGCAGGGTCATGTTGGCTGGGATTTGCATGCACGAGCTCCCGCGGAATGAAGATATCTGAATAAACAATACCTCATACGCAATTAAACAAATTTACGATAAGCCGCTGTGCCTCTAGACTTCACATCGGGTGCAATGCGCCATGGCCCCAGCCGCCTTGCAAGCGCTGGTCCTTACCCGCTTCGCGACGAGATCCTGACCGGATGTCGGCGCGCCAACATCGCCATTACCGTTGCCCCCCGCCTGCGGTATGCCTGTAGCTCCATGACCCAAGCCCAGCGAGGCCCCTGACATGTCATCACCCCAGATCCCCGCCACGAGCGAGCCGTTGCGTCTGCACGTGCCCGAGCCCAGCGCCCGTCCCGGCGAGGCCACCGACTTTTCCTATCTGAAGCTGAGCCCCGCCGGCGCGGTCGACAAGCCGCCCGTGGACGTGAGCGCCAGCCAGACCGCACCGCTGACCAGCCAGCTGATCCGCGTACTGGACGACAACGGCGACGCCGTGGGCCCGTGGGCCGCCGATATCGACGACGCCGTGCTGCTGCGTGCCATGCACGCCATGCTCAAGACGCGCGCCTATGACGCGCGCATGCTGATCGCCCAGCGCCAGAAGAAGACCTCGTTCTACATCCAGTGCCTGGGCGAGGAAGCCATCGCCGTCGGCCAGACCCTGGCGCTGCGCGATGACGACATGCAGTTCCCGACCTATCGCCAGCAGGGCATCCTGGTCACCAAGGAAGTGCCGATGGTGGACATGATGTGCCAGGTGCTGTCCAACGCGGCCGACCCGCTGAAGGGCCGCCAGCTGCCGATCATGTACTCCTACAAGGATTACGGCTTCTTCTCGATCTCCGGCAACCTGACCACCCAGTACATCCAGGCGGTGGGCTGGGCGATGGCCTCGGCGATCAAGGGCGACACCCGCATCGCCACCGCATGGGTGGGTGATGGCGCCACCGCCGAAGGCGATTTCCACGCCGCGCTGACCTTCGCGCACGTGTACCGCGCCCCGGTCGTGCTCAACGTGGTCAACAACCAGTGGGCGATCTCCACCTTCCAGGCCATCGCCGGCGGTGAGAACACCACCTTCGCCGCGCGCGGCGTGGGCTACGGCATTCCGTCGCTGCGCGTGGACGGCAACGATCTGCTGGCCGTGTACGCCGCCTCGCGCTGGGCCGCCGAACGCGCCCGCAGCAACCTGGGGCCGACTCTGATCGAGTGGGTCACCTACCGCGCCGGCCCGCATTCGACCTCGGATGATCCGTCCAAGTACCGCCCCGCCGACGATGCGCAGCAGTTCCCGCTCGGCGATCCGATCGACCGCCTGAAGCAGCACCTGATCAAGCGCGGCCTGTGGAGCGAGCAGCAGCACGACGAACTGCGCACCGAACTGGATGCCGAGATCCTGCGTGCCCTCAAGGAAGCCGAGACCCACGGGTTGCTCGGCAGCGACAACCGTCCCGGCGCGGCCCTCATGTTCGAAGACGTCTACAAGGACATGCCCGAACACCTCCGTCGCCAGCGTCAGCAGTTGGGAGTCTGAACACATGAGCGGGATTGAACAGAACAACACCGGCGGCACGCCGATGACCATGATCCAGGCGCTGCGCTCGGCGATGGACGTGATGCTGGAACGCGACGACAACGTGGTGGTCTTCGGCCAGGACGTGGGCTACTTCGGCGGCGTGTTCCGCTGCACCGACGGCCTGCAGACCAAGTACGGCAAGCAGCGCGTGTTCGATGCGCCGATTTCCGAAAACGGCATCGCCGGCGCGGCGATCGGCATGGCCGCCTACGGCCTGCGCCCGGTCGCTGAAATCCAGTTCGCCGATTACATCTACCCGGCCTACGACCAGATCGTGTCCGAAGCGGCGCGCATGCGCTATCGCTCCGGCGGCAGCTTCACCTCCTCGCTGGTGTTCCGCACCCCGTGCGGCGGTGGCATCTACGGTGGCCAGACCCACAGCCAGAGCCCGGAGGCGATCTTCGCCCATGCCACCGGCCTGCGCACCGTCATGCCCTCCAACCCGTACGACGCCAAGGGACTGCTGATCGCCTCGATCGAGAACGACGATCCGGTGATCTTCCTGGAGCCCAAGCGCCTGTACAACGGCCCGTTCGATGGTCACCACGACCGCCCGGTCACCGCGTGGTCCAAGTACCCGGACAACCTGGTGCCGGAGGGTTACTACAACGTGCCGCTGGACAAGGCCGCCATCGCCCGCGAAGGCAAGGCACTGACGATCATCACCTACGGCACCACTGTGTGGGTGGCCAAGGCCGCCGCCGAAGATGCCGGGATCGATGCCGAAGTGATCGACCTGCGCAGCCTGTGGCCGCTGGATCTGGAGGCCATCGTCACCTCGGTCAAGAAGACCGGCCGCTGCATCGTGCTGCACGAAGCCACCCGCACCTGCGGCTTCGGCGCCGAACTGGTCGCGCTGGTGCAGGAGCATTGCTTCTACCACCTGCAGGCCCCGGTGGAACGCGTTACCGGCTGGGACACCCCGTATCCGCACGCGCAGGAATGGGACTACTTCCCGGGTCCGTCCCGGGTCATCGATGCAATGCAGCGCGTGCTGGAGGACTGAACCATGGGACATCACGTCATCAAGATGCCGGACATCGGTGAAGGTATCGCCGAAGTCGAACTGATCACCTGGAAGGTCGAGGTCGGTGGCCCGGTCGCCGAAGACCAGGTCGTGGCCGAGGTCATGACCGACAAGGCCATGGTCGAGATCCCCTCGCCGGTCGCCGGTACCGTGGTCTCGCTGGGCGGCAAGCCCGGCCAGATGATGGCCGTCGGCAGCGAGCTGATCCGCCTGGAAGTGGACGGTGCTGGCAACGCCAGCGCCGCCAGTGCGCCGGCCGAACCGGTTGCTGCGCCCAAGGCTGATGCGCCTGCTGCTGCACCTGCGGCCGCCACCGAGGCTGCACCAGCCGCGACGCCCACCAAGGCTGCCTCTGCATCCGCACCCGCCTGCGCTGCCAAGCGCGACGAGCGCGGTGCGGTCACCAACGGCGTGCTCAACGCCGGTGAAGCGCCGCTCGCCTCCCCGGCCGTGCGCCGCCGCGCCTGGGACCTGGGGATCGAGCTGCGCTATGTGCCGGCGACCGGCCCGGGCGGTCGCATCCTGCAGGCCGATCTGGACGCCTACGCCGCCGCCGGTGGCAAGGCACAGCCGGTCGGTGGCAGCAGTGCCGGTGGCAGCAGCTACGCGCGCCGTACCGGCGAGCAGCAGGTGCCGATCATGGGCCTGCGCCGCAAGATCGCGCAGAAGATGCAGCAGTCCTGGTCGACCATTCCGCATATCACCTATGTGGAAGAAATCGACGTCACGGAAGTGGAAGCCCTGCGCGCCAAGCTCAACGAACGCTGGGCCAAGGAGCGCGGCAAGCTGACCCTGCTGCCGCTGCTGGCACGCGCCGTGGTGCTGGCCGCACGCGACTTCCCGCAGATGAATGCCCGCTTCGATGACCAGGCCAACATCGTGACCCGCTATGAGGGCGTGCAGCTGGGCATCGCGACCCAGAGCGAGGTCGGCCTGTCGGTGCCGGTGGTCGCGCATGCCGAGTCGCTGGACCTGTGGCAGACCGCCACCGAGATCGCGCGCCTGGCCAATGCCGTGCGCGTGGGCAAGGCAACGCGTGAGGAGCTGTCCGGCTCGACCATCACCATCAGCAGCCTCGGTGCCGTTGGCGGTGTGGTGTCGACCCCGATCATCAACCACCCGGAAGTGGCGATCGTCGGCGTGAACCGCATCATCGAACGCCCGATGTTCCGCGAGGGCCAGGTGGTGGCGCGCAAGCTGATGAATCTGTCGTCCTCGTTCGACCATCGCATCGTCGATGGCATGGATGCGGCCGAGTTCGTGCAGGCGATCCGTACGCGCCTGGAAACCCCGGCCCTGCTGTTCGTGGAGTAAGCGATGTCCAATACCCTTCAAACCCAGTTGCTGATCATCGGCGGCGGTCCCGGCGGTTACATCGCCGGCATCCGCGCCGGCCAGCTCGGCGTCAAGACCATCGTGGTCGAGGGCGTCAATCCGGGTGGCACCTGCCTCAACATCGGCTGCATTCCGTCCAAGGCGCTGATCCATGCCGCAGAGGAACTCGCCAAGGTCACCGCGTACGCGGCAGGCACCTCGCCGCTGGGCATCAGCGTGCAGGCACCGTCGCTGGATCTCGCCAAGACCGTCGCGTGGAAGGCCGGCATCGTCAAGAAGCTGACCGGTGGCGTCAGTGCACTGCTGAAGAAGAACGGCGCGCAGCTGATCAAGGGCTGGGCCACGATCGTCGACGGCAAGACCGTCGAGATCGCCGGTGCCGCCGAAGATGGCGGCACGCTGCGCATCAGCTGCGAGCACCTGCTGCTGGCCACCGGCTCGGTGCCGGTGGAACTGCCGTTCCTGCCGTTCGGTGGCAAGGTCATCTCCTCCACCGAAGCCCTCTCGCCGACCTCGCTGCCCAAGCAGCTGATCGTCGTCGGTGGCGGTTACATCGGCCTGGAACTGGGCACGGTGTATCGCAAGCTCGGCTGCGAGGTCACGGTAGTCGAGGCCCAGGAACGCATCCTGCCGGCCTACGACGCCGAGCTGACCAAGCCGGTGGTCACGCACCTGGAGAAGTCCGGCGTGAAGCTGCTGACCGGCCACAGCGTGCTCGGCCTGGCCGACAACGGCCAGCTGCGCGTGCGTGACAAGGACGGTAACGAAATCGCGCTGGACGCCGACCAGATCCTGGTCGCGGTGGGTCGTCGCCCGAAGACCGACGGCTTCAATCTCGAATCGCTGCAGCTGGATCTGACCGGCAAGGCGATCAAGATCGACGACCAGTGCAAGACCTCGATGCGCAACGTGTGGGCGATCGGCGATGTCGCCGGCGAGCCGATGCTCGCGCACCGGGCGATGGCGCAGGGCGAACTGGTGGCCGAGATCGTCAGCGGCAAGAAGCGGCACTTCGTGCCGGCCGCGATTCCGGCGGTGTGCTTCACCGATCCGGAAATCGTGGTGGTCGGGCTGTCGCCGGACGAAGCCAAGGCGCAGGGCATCGAGACCAAGGTCGCACTGTTCCCGTTTGCCGCCAATGGCCGTGCGATGTCGCTGGAATCCACCGATGGCTTCGTGCGCGTTGTCGCGCGCAGCAGCGACCACCGCATCCTCGGCTGGCAGGCCGTAGGCGTGCAGGTCTCGGAACTGTCGATCGCTTTCGTGCAGTCGATTGAGATGGGCGCCACGCTGGAGGATATCGCCGGGACGATTCACCCGCACCCGACACTGGGTGAGGCCGTGCAGGAAGCCGCGCTGCGTGCGTTGGGGCATGCGTTGCATATCTGAGGCGTCTGCACGGCGCTGCTGAGACATCGGCAGCGCTGGATGTCCAGGCAGGAATAGAAACGGCCCGCATTGCGGGCCGTTTCTGTTTGCTGCTTCCGATACGTCGCAACGGGCAGCCATGGATACTGGCCGTGGCCTATCCTCGACCAAGGCACCATTCGCCGGCCAGCGCAGCACGATTCCGCCAAGGCCATGTGTCTGCCAAAGCACGCGCGACCAACGGTCGGCCTCGTCCCGCACGGGTGCGTCGTAGCCTCACAGGTGCACGTGCAGAAATTGCATTAGTGCTGTGCCTGCTAACGCTGCACCTGCGTCGGATGGACAGTTACTTGCTTGACACCTAATTGAGTCAGCGTGTCATTTAAGCTGCGGGCAAAGCGCATGGACCCCTTCTTATATTCCAGAAGCATTAACGAGGTGTCAGCTTGGCGCCTTCTATGACTCTCGATCGCGCCAATCCAATCCGTAGAAGCCTCACCAAGTTCACCACTATCTACAATGCTCCTCTCTACAGCGGCGAACCGAATCGAAGCCTCGACGTCATCAGCCAGTGCTCTGAAGTTGTAAAGCTTCTTCCCTTCCGGATACGGACCTGAATTTGCATCCGTATCAATCTGAAGTTCGATCAATTGCCTGGCCATCGCCGTTCCGAAGTATCTCTCAACTTTGAAGTAGTGCGCGATCAATCGTTGATTCCAGCCACGATTGAAGTCCATGTAGTCGGTCCACGGGCCGAGTGAGACTTCATCCCAGCCTCTTGCATCTGCAGCTCCCTGCAGATTTTTTAGAGCCAAATAGCCTTCATCAACAATCGAAATGGTTTCGTGGAAAGTCTGCACCGCCTCTTTCGAAAATTGATCCTTCTCGCTCCACTCAGCTTCACGCGATTGCAGCGCCAACGCGCCTATCAGGGTCAGCGCTGCACTAAGTAGCGAGGATACAACTGCAACGATGATGCTGTACTTTAGCGACGACTCGGGCATCCTTTAACTCCGTGAGAATTTCTTCTTCGCTCGAGAAAATCGAAAAATCAAGATCGCTCCAGCGGAACAGCGGAACAGCGGAACAGCGGATCACCGCGGCGGCGCGGCTGACGTAGCACTTGACACAGCAGTTGACTTCAACAAATAAACCAAACGTGTTGTGCAACATTATTCCAAAGGCCGCGGTCCCACTCAAACATGCAAGACATCATGTGGCAGGGCTTCCATAGTCCACGGCTTAGACCCAAGCTCATAGCAGCGTCGCTAGTTCCAACTCACCAAACAACAAGGGCGCCTCTCGGCGCCCTCGTTCTTTCAACTCACTCCCACTCAATAGTCGCTGGCGGCTTCCCCGAGATGTCATAAACAACCCGCGACACCCCCCGCAACTCATTGATGATCCGGTTGCTCACCGTCCCCAGGAACTCATACGGCAGATGCGCCCAGTGCGCCGTCATGAAGTCGATCGTCTCCACGGCCCTCAGCGCAATCACCCACTCATAAGCCCGCGCATCACCCACCACGCCCACCGACTTCACCGGCAAGAACACCGCAAACGCCTGGCTGGTCTTGTCGTACAGGTCGGCCTTGCGCAGTTCATCAATGAAGATGGCATCGGCCTTGGCCAGCAGTTCGGCGTACTCACGCTTCACTTCACCCAGGATACGCACGCCCAGGCCAGGGCCCGGGAACGGGTGGCGGTAGACCATGCTGCGCGGCAGGCCGAGCTCGACGCCGAGGCGACGCACTTCGTCCTTGAACAGCTCGCGCAGCGGCTCGACCAGGCCCAGCTTCATGTGCTCCGGCAGGCCGCCGACGTTGTGGTGGCTCTTGATCACATGCGCCTTGCCGGTCTTGCTGCCAGCCGACTCGATCACGTCCGGGTAGATGGTGCCCTGCGCCAGCCACTTGGCGTTCTTCAGCTTGTTGGACTCTTCATCGAAGATGTCCACGAACAGGTTGCCGATGATCTTGCGCTTGGCTTCCGGGTCGCTCACGCCTTCGAGCTTGGCGAAGTAGCGGTCGGCCGCGTTGACGCGGATCACCTTGACGCCCATGTGCTCGGCGAACATCGCCATCACCTGGTCGCCTTCCTGCCAGCGCAGCAGGCCGGTATCGACGAACACGCAGGTCAGCTTGTCGCCGATTGCCTTGTGCAGCAGCGCGGCCACGACCGACGAATCGACGCCGCCGGACAGGCCCAGGATCACTTCGTCGTCGCCGACCTGCTCGCGCACGCGGGCGATCTGGTCGTCGATGATGTTGGCGGCGGTCCACAGGGTTTCGCAGCCGCACACGTCCACCACGAAGCGGCGCAGCAGCGCCTGGCCCTGCAGGGTGTGGGTCACTTCCGGGTGGAACTGCACGCCGTACCAGCGCTTCTCTTCGTTGGCCATCGCGGCCACCGGGATGCGATCGGTCACGGCCGTCACGGTGAAGCCCGGGGGCGCGACGGAGACGTGGTCGCCGTGGCTCATCCAGACATTCAACTTCGGCTCGCCACCGTGATCGCTCAGGCCCTTGAACAGTGCATCCGGGGCGACGACGTTGACTTCGGCATGGCCGAACTCACGCTGGTCGGCCGCTTCGGTGGCGCCACCGAGCTGGGCGGCCAGGGTCTGCATGCCGTAGCAGATGCCGAAGATCGGCAGGCCGCTGTCGAACACTTCCTGCGGTGCGGCAGGCGCGCCCGGCAGCGTGGTCGATTCCGGGCCACCGGACAGGATGATGCCCTTGGCGCCGAACGCGGCGATGTCGGCCGGGTTGTGGTCCCATGCCCAGATCTCGCAGTACACGCCGAGCTCGCGGATGCGGCGCGCGATCAGCTGGGTGTACTGGGCGCCGAAATCGAGGATGAGGATCTTGTCGTTATGGATGTTGGTCATGGTGCCCGGGCAATGCAGGAGTAAATACGGGAAACACAGCGTCGTTACCAGCGGCGGATAGAGAAAGAGGAACGGGAATCAGCTTCCTCGTTCCTCTTTGCTCATGCCGCATCAGGCGCGGTAGTTCGGCGGCTCTTTGGTGATCTGCACGTCGTGGACGTGGCTCTCACGTTGGCCGGCGCCGCTGATCTTGACGAACTTCGGCTTGGTGCGCATGTCATCGACAGTGCCGCAGCCCACGTAGCCCATGGTGGCGCGCAGGCCGCCCATCAGCTGGTGGATGATGCCGCCAACCGGGCCGCGATACGGCACGCGGCCTTCGATGCCTTCGGGCACCAGCTTGTCGGCGCTGGAGGCGTCCTGGAAGTAGCGGTCCTTGGACCCCTTCTCCATCGCGGCCAGCGAGCCCATGCCGCGGTAGCTCTTGTAGGAGCGGCCCTGGAACAGCTCGGTCTCGCCCGGCGATTCCTCGGTACCGGCCAGCAGGCCACCGATCATGATGGTGGAGGCACCGGCGGCGAGCGCCTTGCCGATATCACCGGAGTAACGGATGCCACCGTCGGCGATCAGCGGGATGCGATCCTGCAGCGCTTCGGCGACCAGGTCGATCGCGGTGATCTGCGGCACGCCGACACCGGCGACGACACGCGTGGTGCAGATCGAGCCCGGGCCGATGCCGACCTTGACCGCGTCCGCACCGCTGTCCAGCAGCGCCAGTGCGGCTTCACCGGTGCAGATGTTGCCACCGACGACCTGCACCTGCGGGAAGTGCTTCTTGACCCAGCTGACGCGGTCCAGCACGCCCTGCGAGTGGCCGTGCGCGGTGTCGACCACCAGCACGTCCACCCCGGCGGCGACCAGCGCCTCGACCCGGCGGTCGGTATCACCACCGACGCCGACGGCCGCGCCGACCAGCAGGCGGGTGGCGGTGTCCTTGGCGGCGTTCGGGTAGTCGGTGTTCTTCTGGATGTCCTTGACGGTGATCAGGCCGCGCAGGGCGAAATCATCGTTGACGACCAGGATCTTCTCGATGCGGTTGCGGTGCAGCAGCTGCAGCACTTCATCGGAGGCCGCGCCTTCCTTGACCGTGATCAGGCGATCCTTCTTGGTCATGATGTGGCGGACCGGATCGTCCAGCTCGGTCTCGAAGCGCATGTCACGGTGAGTGACGATGCCGACCAACTGGCCGCCGCCGTCCACCACCGGCACGCCGGAGATGTTGCGCGCCTGGGTCAGGGCCAGCACGTCGCGGATGGTGGTTTCCGGGCCGACGGTGATCGGGTCGCGGATGACGCCGGCCTCGAACTTCTTGACCTTGGCGACTTCGGCAGCCTGCTGCTCGACGCTCAGATTCTTGTGGATGATGCCCATGCCGCCGAGCTGGGCCATGGCGATGGCCAGGCGGGCTTCGGTGACGGTATCCATGGCAGCCGAGAGGATCGGAAGCTTCAGCCGCAGGTCGCGCGTCAGGCGCGTTTCCAGACTGACATCCTTGGGCAGGATGATGGAATGAGCGGGGACGAGGGAGACGTCGTCGTAGGTGAGAGCTTCAGCCTGGATGCGCAGCATCGGCATACCCGAGATGTGGGGAAGCGCGACATTTTACCCTGATTCGGGCGTCTTTGGCAGGGGTCAGATGCGACGCTGTGTCGCGCCGACGGTCGGGGGGTAGAGCCGACCGTTGGTCGGCTACCTCCGTCGGCACCGCCTGAACACGGTAGAGCCGACCGTTGGTCGGCTGCCTCTGGATCGACCTGCCACCGCGCCAAGAGCAGCCGACCAACGGTCGGCTCTACCAAGGGCAGCAGGTCAGGACCGGAGGACGGCGGGTGCCAGTCGGCCCAGGCCGCTCAAAACGCTTCTGCCGCCTCGATCGTGTTCTGCATCAGCGTCGCCACGGTCATCGGCCCTACCCCGCCCGGGACCGGGGTGATCCAGCTGGCGCGCTGGGCGGCGGCCTCGAAGCCGACATCGCCGACCAGGCGGCCGTCATCCAGGCGGTTGATGCCCACGTCGATCACCACGGCGCCCGGCTTGACCCATTCACCCGGGACGATGCCCGGGCGGCCCACCGCGACCACCAGGATGTCGGCATTGCGCACCGACTGCTCCAGCACGTCCTTGGGGGTGAACTTGTGGCAGCTGGTGACGGTGCAGCCGGCAATCAGCAGCTCCAGCCCCATCGGGCGGCCGACATGGTTGCTGACGCCGACGATGGTGGCATTGCGGCCACGCACCGGCTGGTCGGTATGGCCGAGCAGGGTCACGATGCCGCGCGGGGTGCACGGGCGCAGGCCGAACTCACGCAGGGCCAGATGGCCGACGTTTTCCGGGTGGAAGCCGTCCACGTCCTTGCGCGGGTCGATCCGGTGGATCAGGCGGTTGGCGTCCGGGATGCCCGGCAGCGGCAGCTGGACCAGGATGCCGTGGATCTTGGGATCGGCGTTGAGCTGGTCGATCAGGGTCAGCAGTTCGGCCTCGGTGGTGCCGGCCGGCAGGTCGTAATCGAAGGCTTCGATGCCCACTTTCTCGGCCGCACGGCGCTTGTTGCGCACGTACACGGTCGAGGCCGGGTCGCCACCCACCAGCACCACGGCCAGGCCCGGACGGCTGCCACCGGCAGCCAGGCGGGCGTCGACCCGGACCTTGAGGCTGTCCAGCAGGTCTTCGGCGATGCGGCGGCCGTCGAGAATGCGGGCGGAAGAGACGGTGTCGGGGGTCGGTGAGCTCATCGAGGGCGGCAGGCGTGGGGGCGACGGTCGGCTATTGTCCCTGATTCGGCCCGCCCCGCCCACCGGCAGTGCCGGCGCCTCATTCTTCTTCGGGCACCTGGTCCGCGTTGAGCGTGCGCGCCTTGCGCTTGGGCGCGGTGAACGGCGTGGGCGTCGGCACGCCCGGCAACGCGCTGCCGAACACCATGTGCGCGCCGGCGCGCAGGTCGCCGCCCGCCATCTCCAGCTCGAAGCGTTCGGCATCCCGCTCGCGGATCTGCTCGGCGATCTCGCGCGCATCATCCGGATCGGCACCCAGCTCCATCAGCGCAGCCTGGCCAAACTGCAGGGCCGATTCGAAGGTCTCGCGGATCTGGAAGTCCACGCCGGCATGGATCAGGCGCAGCGAATGTTCGCGATCGAACGAGCGCACCAGCAGCTTGGCCTGGGGGAACTCGTGGGTGACCAGTTCGACGATGCGATCGGCATCCTGGTCGTTGTTGACGCACACCGCGATCGCACGCGCTGTCCCTGCGCCAGACGCATGCAGCACATCCAGGCGGGTGCCGTCGCCGTAGTAGATCTTGAATCCGAAGCGCTCGGCGTTATGGATCATGTCCACGTCGTTGTCGATGACGGTGACATCCACATCGCGCGCCAGCAGCGACTGACTCGCCACCTGGCCGAAACGACCGAAGCCGATCAGCAGCACGCTGCCGGACAGGCCGTCGGCTTCTTCGACGCCGTCGAGCGAGACTTCGCGATCCGGCATGAGCTTGTCGTGCAGCAGCACGAACAGCGGCGTCAGCGCCATCGAGAGCACGACGATCGCGGTGAGGTTGGCGTTGACCTGCACGTCAATCACGCCGGCTACCGCCGCGGCCGAGAACAGCACGAACGCGAACTCCCCCCCCTGCGCCATCACCACGCCGCGATCCAGCGCCTGCCGATGATCACTCCCGAGGATGCGCGCGACCACGTAGATGCAGACCGCCTTGGCCAGCATCAGCGCGAACACGCCGGAGACGATCAGCGGCCAGTTGTTGGCGACCACGGTGAGGTCCAGCGCCATGCCCACGCTGAGGAAGAACAGACCGAGCAGGATGCCGCGGAACGGCTCGATATCCGCTTCGATCTGGTGGCGGAAGGTGGATTCGCTGAGCAGCACGCCCGCAAGGAACGCGCCCATCGCCATCGACAAGCCACCCAGCTGCATCAGCAGCGCGGCGCCGAGCACGACCAGCAGCGCGGCCGCCGTCATCACTTCGCGCGCCTTGGCGGCAGCAAGGATGCGGAACAGCGGATTGAGCAGGAAGCGGCCGACCAGCACCAGGCCGACGATCGCACCGGCGGCGATACCTACGGTGACCCAGCGCGAGCTCTCGCCCGCATCGCTGTGCACCGGCGCCATGAACGCGACCACGGCCAGCAGTGGCACGATCAGCAGATCTTCGAACAGCAGGATCGAGACGATCTTCTGGCCGGTGGGCAGCGCGATGTCGCCGCGCTCGGCCAGCAGCTGCATCACCACTGCGGTGGAGGTCAGCACGAAACCGGCCGCGCCGATGAAAGCCACCGGCAACGGGAAACCGAGCAGCATGCACACGCCGGTCAACACGGTGCCGCAGACCACGATCTGCAGCGTGCCCAGTCCGAAGATCTCGTTGCGCAGGCTCCACAGATGCGAGGGCCGCATCTCCAGGCCGATCACGAACAGGAACATCACCACGCCAAGCTCGGCGGTATGCAGGATGGCCTGCGGATCGGAGAACCACCCGAACCCGAACGGGCCGATGGCCAGCCCGGCGGCGAAATAGCCCAGCACCGAGCCCAGCCCAAGCCGGCGGAACAACGGCACCATGACCACGGCCGCCCCCAGCAGCGCCACTACTTTCACCAGTTCACTGGCACCTGCTTCCACCGCCATGCGGTTGCTTCCCCGGACTACACAAGATGGGTCAACGATAGGGCAAAGCGCGGAAGGGCAATAGCGCAGATGATGCGTTTAATCGTACTGAATTCAGAACGATATTGAACCTGGATGCCAGATCGTCCCGAAATCGCGACCGAACCCAGGGGTAGAGCCACGCCATGCGTGGCTGCGCTGACCTGGCGGCCCCTCGCCAACGCATCCACGCAGGGCGCGGATCTACGTGGACCCTGGCGAACCACATCCACGCATGGCGTGGATCTACGCGGCCCCTCCGCCGCTGCAGAAGGCGGCGTAATCGATGTACCCGGGGAAGTCGCGCCCGGGCGCGCACAACGGGCAACCCGGGTCGGGCCGCAGCCGCGTCTCGCGGAAGCGCATGCCCAGCGCGTCAAAGGTGAGCAGGCGGCCGATCAGCGGCTCGCCGATGCCGAGCAGCAGCTTGAGCACTTCGGTGGCCTGCAGCAGGCCGACCATGCCCGGCAACACGCCGAGCACACCCGCCTCCGAGCAGTTGGGCGCAAACTCCGGCGGCGGCGGCTCGGGGAACAGGCAGCGGTAGCACGGCGCGGTGCCGCGCTGGCGACCAGCATCGAACACGCTGACCTGGCCGGTGAACCGCTCCACCGCGCCATACACCAGCGGGATGCCGTGCTGCAGGCAGGCATCGTTGAGCAGGTAGCGCAGCGGGAAATTGTCCGAACCATCCAGCACCACGTCGACCCCCTCGAGCAGCGCATCGATGTTGCCCGAGGTGACCCGCGCCTGCACGGCCTCCACGTCCAGCGAGGAATTGAGCGCGAGCAGGCGTGCGCGCGCGGAGAGCACCTTGGGCTCGCCGACGCTGGCATCGGTGTGGATGATCTGCCGATGCAGGTTGCTGCGGTCCACCACGTCGTCATCGGCGATGCGCAGGTGCCCTACCCCGGCCGCGGCCAGGTAGAAGCTCGCCGGTGCACCCAAGCCGCCCGCGCCGAGCACCAGCACGCGCGAAGCGAGCAGCGTCTTCTGGCCTTCGATACCGACCTGCGGCAACAGCAGATGACGCGAGTAACGCTCGTTGAAGTCGCGCTCGGCATCACTCTGCATCGGCTGCACCAGGGGCAGACCGTCACCGCGCCAGGCGGTGGTGCCGCCGTGGACGGAGGCGACATTCGGGTAGCCCAGGTCCGACAGGAAAACCGCGGCCTCCATCGAACGCCTGCCGCTCTGACAGATCAGGACGACCTCGCGGTCGGCGGCCGGCAGGTGGGCGTCTGGCTCGGCCTGGAGATCGCCCTTGGCGATGCCGAGGGCGCCTTCGGCCATGCCGGTGGCGCGTTCGTGCGCCTCGCGGATGTCGATCAGCAGCGCGCCATGGGCGAGGCGTTCACGGGCCTGGGCCGGGGTGAGTTCGGGGATCGTGCTCATGCGGGGATTATCGCGCACGGGCGCGCCGGCCGCCCCAATGAAAAGAGCCGGCTTGCGCCGGCTCTTTTCTGCATCACTTGCCCTTGACGTGCTTGATCAAGCGCCGCTTGCGCTTGAGCTGACGTTCGGTGAGCACGTTCTTCTTGCCTTCGTACGGGTTCACACCCTCGCGGAAGATGAACTGCACGGGCGTGCCGACCAGCTTGAAGCGCTTGCGGAAGAAGTTTTCCAGATAGCGCTTGTACGACTCCGGCAGGTCTTTCAGACGGGTGCCGTGGACGATGAAGGTCGGCGGGTTGGAACCGCCCGGATGCACGTAGCGCAGCTTGGACACGTGACCACGGATCGCCGGCGGCGGGTTGGTCTCGTAGGCCGTTTCCAGCGCCTTGTTGACTTCGCTGGTGCTGAACTCATGCGTCGCCGAGGCATGCGCGGCGTGGATGCAGCGGAACAGCTCACGCAGGCCCGAGCCGTGCTTGGCCGAGATGCGCACCACTTCGGCCCACGGCACGAAGCCGAGCTTGCGCGACACCAGCGCTTCAGCCTGCTCGCGCTGGTAATCGGTCAGGCCATCCCACTTGTTGATCGCCACCACCAACGCACGGCCGGCATCAAGCACCGCGCCGAGCACGCTGGCGTCCTGATCGGTCACGCCTTCGGAGGCATCGAGCATCAGCACCGCGACCTGGCACTGCTCGATGGCCTGCAGGGTCTTGATGACGCTGAACTTCTCGACCACTTCCTCGACACGCGCCTTGCGACGCAGGCCGGCGGTATCGATCAGGCGGTACTCACGCCCGTCGCGCTCCATGTCCACCGCGATCGAATCACGGGTGGTACCGGGCACTTCGGAGGCGATCATGCGCTCCTCGCCGAGCAGACGATTGACCAGCGTCGACTTGCCCACGTTGGGGCGGCCGACGAAGGCAATGCGGATGCGGTTCGGATCGGTGTCCAGGGTCTCGGTGGTGCCCTCTTCCGGCAACCGTTCCACGACCTCGTCCAGCAGATCATCCAGGCCCTGACGGTGCGCGGCCGAGACGGTCAGCATTTCGCCGAAGCCGTAACGGGCAAATTCCGAACGCACGGTGTCTTCGTTCATGCCGTCGATCTTGTTGATCAGCAGCAGGGTCGGACGGGCCAGCTTGCGCAGCCAGGACAGGATCTCGTCGTCCATCGGGCCCTCACGGGCATCGACCACGAACAGGATCAGGTCCGCCTCGGCGGCGGCAGCGCGGGCCTGGCGGGCGGTAGCTCCGGCCAGACCTTCTTCTTCACCGGCGATACCGCCGGTATCGACCACCAGGAACGGGTGGTCTTCATCAAGACGACAAACACCGTAATTACGGTCCCGGGTCACGCCGGGCTGGTCATGGACCAGCGCGTCGCGCGTACGGGTAAACGCATTGAACAGCGTGGACTTGCCGACATTCGGCCGTCCAACCAGGGCGACCAAGGGCAGCATCGCGGTAACTCCTTATTGTGCCAACCGGAACGCGGTCAGCTTTCCATCAACGTTCTGCACCAGCAGCACCCCATCGGCAGCTACCGGCTGGGCCAGGAGGGCGTCGCCGCCACTCTTGGCGCGCGCCGCGAACTCACCGTTATCGGTCCGCAACCAGTGCAGATACCCCTTGTAATCACCGACCACAACGTAATCGCCGTGGATGACCGGACCGGTCAGCGAACGACGGGCCAGGCCCATCTGCGACCACATGGCCGAACCGCTGGCCTTGTCCAGGCCGAACACGCCGCCCTTGTTGTCGGTGACGAACACATTGCCCGAGGTCAGGGCCACGCCACCGGCGCCGCCATGATCACGTGCCCACAGCGGACGGCCGGTCGGGCCTTCGATCGCCATGGTCTGGTTCTTGAAACTGCTGACGAACAGCGTATTGCCTTCCAGCACCGGGGCGCCGTCGATATCGGCCATGCGCTCCAGCTCGGTACGGCCTTCGCCGGTGCCGACCATCTGGTCCCACAGCGTGCGGCCGTCCTGCATGGCCAGCGCGGCGATGGAGCCGTCGTCGTTGCCGATGAACAGCACGCCCGGGCCGGTGACGACCGGCGCGTTGCCACGCACGGTCAGCGCCGGCAGCTCACGCGGGTTGAACCAGCGCTGGGTGCCGTTCTCGGCATCCAGACCGGTCACGCGACCGTCGTTGCTGCGCACGAAGACCATGCCCTGGCCCACGGCCGGGGCGGAGATGACTTCACCCGGCACCTTGGCACGCCACTTCTCGGTGCCGTCGGCCGCGTTCAACGCGATGACTTCACCATCCAGGGTGCCGATGACGACCAGGCCGTCACCCACGCCCGGGCCACCGGACAGACGCAGCTTGGGCTGCTTCTTGACCTTGGCCGGTTCGTAGGTCCAGATCTTCTTGCCGGTCTGCAGGTCGATGGCATGCACGCCACCGTAGATGGCGGCCGCGTAGACGCGACCATCGGCGACCACCGGGCCCTGACGAACGCCGATGCGCTTCTCACCCTTGCCGACGTTGGCCGTCCAGATCTTGTCGACCTTGGCGGTGGCATCGAATTTCACCAGCTCGGCCGGTTCCAGTGCCTTCTTGGCCGCAGCATCTTTGCCGGCGAACCAGCCCTTCATCGTGCTGCAGCCGGTCAGGGCCATGCCCAACAGGGCAACCGTGGCAACGCGCTTGATCATGACCATCTGATTCATTACACCGACTCCGCAGGATCGGTGACGGTGCCACCGGCATCCGTCAACTTGGTTTCCAGCAGGCGCCGCTGGGGCGCTGCCACGTCCAGCGTCTTGAGCGCCTTCTCATACTGCTCGCGGGCGGCATCACGCTTGCCCTGCGCCATCAGTGCATCGCCATGGATTTCCAGGCTGGCGCTGTCGGTCGCGGTACCGAGCTGCTTGATCGCATCTTCGGTCTTGCCGGTGGCCACCAGCAGGCGCGCAACGCGCTGCTCGATCACCGGCTTGAATTCGGGGTCGGCCTTGATCGCGCGCAGGGTCGCCAGCGCGTCTTCGTTCTTGCCGGCATCGACCTGGGCCTTGGCCAGCTGCAGGGCAGCCAGATCAGCGTAGATGTTGGCCTTGCCGCTTTCCAGGTCCTTCACACCCTTGGCGGCCTGCTCCAGATCCTTTTCTTCCAGGCTCTTGAGGACGATCTGGTACTGGACGTTGGCGCCGGCCAGGCTGTTGCTGTGCCGGGTCTGCCACTCTTTCCAGCCCCAGATGCCACCGATCGCGATGGCTACGCCAGCGAGGATGCTGACACCGTTCTTCCGCAGCCAGCCGCGGACGCGTTCACTTTGTTCGTGCTCGTCGAGCAGGTCGTCGATCGCCATGCGTACTCTCGCCCCGCCCATGAGGAGGAGCTATTTGAATTGGATTGGGGAAACGCGGCTCAGTGCGAAACTGGGACCACGGAGCCGTCAGAGGATACCGTAAAGCGTGCCACGTTGGCTCGCTGGTACGGCGAAAGGTCGACGATAGTGCCGGCCTGCTGAACCTCGACCGCCGATGCATTGCCCAGCACCATGCGGGCTACCTGGCCTGGCGCGAAGCTGCGGGTCTCGCCCGACTTGATCAGGGCCTTTTCGACGGTGGTGCCGTCGGGCCCGGAAATATCCACCCAGCTGTCGCCTTTGAACTGCAGGCTCAGTGCACCAGCCGGCGCTGCCGGCGCGGCGGCCGGACGCGGGACCGGGGTCAGCGACGCCAGGTACGGCGCTGCCGGGGCCGACGGCTTGGCCGTCTCGGCCGTGGCCGGTGCAGCCGCCTGCGGGGCGTCACCGCCGGCCACCGGGACCGCCGCCGGGATCACATCCAGCGACGCGGTGTTCGGGGTGGTGGCGGTGCCATCGAAATGACCCCGGGTGGCGAACCAGACCGGCACGGCCAGCACCGCGGTGATGCCGACATACAGGACGCGACGGCCCAGGCTCTCGGCAATGCGGCGGGCGCGCGGGGTATGGGTATGGCTGACCAGCTGTGGCGGCACGATCGGCCCGATATGGGCCTGCTCGAGGATGTCGTCGATGTCCACCTTCAGCAGGCGGGCATAACTGCGCAGCTGGCCACGGACGAAGACCGGCGCGCCAAGGCGCTGCCACTGCTCTTCTTCAAGGGACTTCACTACCTGGACCGGCATGCGCAGCTGCTGCCCCACGGCCTCCAGGGTCAGTCCGGCCGCTTCCCGGGCCTGGCGAAGACGAGCTCCGCAACCGGCCGCAGTATCAAAAGCGTTCACAGTCTGGTCATCAATCACAATGCTTCAACCCCGGGGATTAGGTGCCGCATCCTGCGGAAATTCGTCATGAATTCGCTGCAGATAGCGACCGGATGCCACGCTGTCGCCAAGCCGCGCCTCGATTTGAGAGGCAAGTTGTAACACGGAACGTGTGGCCGGTGCAGCCGTCAAACGCCGTTGCGAAAAGGCGCGGGCCTCGAAATAACGCCCTTCGGCGTACTCATTGCGGGCCATCGACTCCAGCGCGTAGGCATTGACGGGATCTATCTCAAGCGCCCGCCGGAGGTCCCGAACCGCCCGCGCGGGCTGGCCTGCGTCCAGTGCACAGCCCCCGGCATTGGCCAGGGCGGAGGCCGGGGTGGTATAGCCCGGGGCCTGCAGCGCCCGGTCGAACCAGGCCAGCGACTCGGCCGGCTGGCCATGAGCACATAGCCAGGCACCATAATTGTTGAGAACGTCGCCGCGCTCGGGGCCCAGCTCGGCCGCCTTGCCGTACAGGCGCCCGGCTTCGGCCTCGTTGCCGCGCTGGGTGGCAATCGCCGCCAGCAGCATGTAGGCCTCGGGGCGGCGCGCATCGATCTTCATCGCGGCCCGCACCCGCTTCTCGGCGGCATCCGGGGCGCCCGCGCGCAGCGATTCGCCAGCCAGGACCATCTGGTCCTGGTAGTTCACCCGCTTGCGGATCTCGGGGTTGTCGCGGGCCTCGTAGGTCGGCGCGACCTCGAGTGGACCGGACGGCGGCTTGATCCCCTGCTGTTTGCCACAGCCGGCCAATGCCAGCGCGAAGAAAACAACGGCTGGCAATCGGCGATCAGGCAGCGGCATCCCGGTTTTTCCCGTCCTGCAGCGTTTTGTTGAACTCGGCCTGGCGGCGCGTACGGTCCATCACCTGGCCCTTGAGCTGGCCACAGGCGGCATCGATATCGTCGCCACGGGTACGCCGCACCATCGTCAGCACCTGCGAATCGAGCAGGATCTTCTGGAAGGCGCGGATTTCGGTTTCGCCGGAACGCTCGTAACGCGTGCCCGGGAACGGATTGAAGGGGATCAGGTTGACCTTGCCCGAGTTCGAGGCCTGCACGGCGTTGTCGAACTGGCGCATCAACCGCGCCAGCTGGCGGGCGTGCTCGGGCTGGTCATTGATGCCCTTCATCAGGGTGTATTCGAAGGTGACCGATTCGCGGCGCTTGTTGGCGCGCAGGTAACGTGCGCACGAGGCCATCAGCTCGACGATCGGGTACTTCTTGTTGAGCGGGACCAGGGTCTCGCGCAGTGCATCGTTGGGCGCATGCAGCGATACCGCCAGCGACACGTCGCTCTCGGTGGACAGGCGGTCGATCTGCGGCACCAGGCCGGAGGTGGACAGCGTCACGCGCTTGTTGGCCAGGCCGTAGCCCAGATCGTCGCGCATCACGCTCATGGCGCGCACGACGTTGTCGAAATTCATCAACGGCTCGCCCATGCCCATCATCACCACGTTGGTGAGACGACGCTGCTTGTGCGGGATGTTGCCCAGATGGCGCGCCGCGACCCACACCTGGCCGATGATCTCGGCGGTGGAGAGGTTGCGGTTGAAGCCCTGGGTAGCGGTCGAACAGAACGTGCAGTTCAGCGCGCAGCCGACCTGTGAAGACACGCACAGCGTGCCGCGGTTCTTGTCCGGGATGTATACGGCCTCGATGGCGTTCTTGCCATCGGTACCCATCGCCAGCAGCCACTTGTGGGTGCCGTCGGCGGAGGGCTTGTCGAACACGATGTTCGGAACCAGCACCTCGGCATGCTGCTTGAGCTTGGCGCGCAGCGCCTTGCCGAGGTCGGTCATTTCATCGAAATCGGTGACGTAGTGATGGTGGATCCACTTCATCACCTGATGGGCACGGTAGCGCGCTTCGCCGAGTGTCTCGGCGAAGAAGCGCTCCAGACCCTCGCGATCGAGGTCGAGCAGGTTCTGCTTGGCCACAGCCGGGCCCGGAACGAGCACGGATGGGATGGCGGTTGGCTGTACGACCTCGTTCACGGCATCACTCTCAGCGCGAGACGACTTCAGTCGCGGCGAAGAAATAAGCGATTTCGATCGCGGCATTCTCAACCGAGTCCGAGCCGTGGGCGGCATTGGCATCGATGGATTCAGCGAAGTCGGCGCGGATGGTGCCTGCGGCGGCTTCCTTCGGGTTGGTGGCGCCCAGCAGGTCGCGGTGGGCCAGCACGGCGTTCTCGCCTTCCAGCGCCTGGATCATCACCGGGCCGGAGATCATGAACTCGACCAGCGCGTTGAAGAACGGACGCTCGCGGTGCACGGCGTAGAAGCCTTCGGCTTCACGGCGCGACAGCTGCTTGTACTTGGCGGCGACGACCTTCAGGCCGGCCTTTTCGAAGCGGGCGTAGATTTCACCGATGACGTTCTTGGCGACGGCGTCCGGCTTGATGATGGAAAGGGTGCGCTCCAGCGCCATGGGAATACTCCGTAGGGCGGGCCACTTGATCGGCCCGAGGTTAACATGAAAAAAACCCGCGTCAAAACGCGGGCTTAGCCTGATATACGTGCGCCAATTCTAACGTGTCCTCCCCATCTCCGGTAGTGCCACGCCATGCGTGGCAGGCGTGGACCGGACGGGGTAGCGCGCCCCGTTCAGGCAGTTCCGGGGCTTGGCAGCCACGGGCCGGCACGACACAGCGGCGGATGAACGAATCCCTCTTCCTGCTGCGCCGCACAATGCGGACGCGCAGCCACGGGTCTAATATCAAACAATCGTTTGATTGAACTGCCCTGCCCCATGGCCAAACCTGCCCACTTCTCCACCAAGGACCGCATTCTCGGCGCCGCCGAGGAACTGTTCGCCCTGCACGGGTTCGCGGGCACCTCGCTGCGCCAGGTCACCAGCCAGGCCGATGTGAACATCGCCGCGGTCAACTATCACTTCGGGTCCAAGGAGAACCTGGTCAACGAGGTGTTCCGTCGCCGCATGGATGAAATGACCTCGGCCCGGCTGAGCCAGCTGGACAGCGCCCGCCGCGAGCACCCCGGTGAACTGCGCCCGGTGCTGGCCGCCTTCGTGGAGCCGGCCCTGGCCATGGCCCAGGACCGCCAGACCGGCGGCGCCTTCGTGCGCGTCATCGCCCGCGCCTACGCGGAGAAGAACGACAACCTGCGCAAGTTCCTTTCCGATCACTACGGCCACGTCCTGCGCGACTTCGGCAAGGCGATCTCCGCCTGCGTGCCGGAGCTCAGCAAGGAGGAGCTGTACTGGCGCCTGGATTTCCTCGCCGGCTCGCTGACCTATGCCATGGCCGACTTCGGCCTGATCAAGCGACCCGCCGGTGTCACCGAAGCGGCGCATCGTGCCCATGCCGCCCAGGAACTGATTCATTTCGCCGAAGCCGGATTCCGCGCCAGCGCGGCCTCGAGCGCTTCGACGTCCTCCCTTTCCACCCCGTAGAGCCGGGCGCTGACCGGCTTCCAGACAACAAAGGCTTATCGACATGTCCAATTCCCTGCTAGTCCGCCGTGCCGCCGTGCTGGGTGCCGGTGTCATGGGCGCCCAGATCGCCGCCCACCTGACCAACGCCGGCGTCGACACGGTGCTGTTCGACCTGCCCGCCAAGGAAGGTCCGGCCGATGGCATCGTGCTCAAGGCGATTGCCAACCTTGGCAAGCTCAGCCCTGCCCCGCTTGCCAGCAAGTCCTACGCCGAGGCGATCACGCCGGCCAACTATGAGACCGGCCTGGAGCAGTTGAAGGACTGCGACCTGATCATCGAAGCCATCGCCGAACGGATGGACTGGAAGCAGGACCTGTACAAGAAGATCGCCCCGTTCGTGGCCGATCACGCGGTGCTGGCCTCCAACACCTCCGGCCTTGGCATCAACAAGCTCGCCGACGTGCTGCCCGAGCAGCTGCGCCACCGCTTCTGCGGCGTGCACTTCTTCAATCCGCCGCGCTACATGCACCTGGCCGAGCTGATCCCGGCCACCACCACCGACGCGGCCGTGCTGGAAGGCCTGGAAGCGTTCCTGGTCACCACCCTGGGCAAGGGCGTGGTGTATGCCAAGGACACCCCGAACTTCATCGGCAACCGCATCGGCGTGTTCTCGATCCTGTCCACCATCCACCACACGCAGGAATTCGGCCTGGGCTTCGATGAAGTGGACGGCCTGACCGGCCCGCTGGTCGGCCGCCCGAAGTCGGCGACCTACCGCACCTCCGACGTGGTCGGCCTGGACACCATGGCGCACGTGATCAAGACCATGGGCGACACCCTGCCCAACGATCCGTGGCATGAATTCTTCAAATCGCCCAAGTGGCTGGACGCACTGATCGCCAAGGGCGCGCTGGGCCAGAAGACCGGTGCCGGCATCTTCCGCAAGGTCGGCAAGGACATCATGGTGCTGGACCTGGAGAAGCAGGACTACCGTCCGGCCGACCGAGCCGCCGCGCCGGAAGTGGTCGAGATCCTGAAGATCAAGAACCCGGCCGAGAAGTTCGCCAAGCTGCGCGAAAGCCAGCATCCGCAGGCGCAGTTCCTGTGGGCGACCTTCCGCGACCTGTTCCACTACAGCGCCTACCACCTGGCCGACATCGCCGAGACCGCGCGCGACGTGGACCTGGCCATCCGCTGGGGCTACGGCTGGTCGCTGGGCCCGTTCGAAACCTGGCAGGCCGCCGGCTGGAAGCAGGTCGCACAGTGGATCGCCGACGACATCGTCGCTGGCAAGAGCATGAGCAATGCGCCGCTGCCGGATTGGGTGTTCGATGGCCGCGATGGCGTGCACGCCGCCGAGGGCAGCTACAGCCCGTCGCGCAATGCCAAGCTGCCGCGCTCGGCGCTGCCGGTGTACCAGCGCCAGCGCTTCCCGGATCCGCTGCTGGGCGAGAACTTCAGCCCGGGCGAAACCGTGTTTGAAAACGACGGCGTGCGCATGTGGCACGACGGTGACGGCATCGCGGTGGTCAGCTTCAAAACCAAGATGAACACCGTGTCCGACCACGTGCTCAACGGCCTGCAGGAAGCGATCAAGCGCGCCGAGCAGGACTACAAGGGCCTGGTGATCTGGCAGCAGAAGGAACCCTTCTCCGCCGGTGCCGATCTGGCCGGCGCGCTCGGCCTGCTGCAGGCCGGCAAGGTCGATCAGTTCGAAGAGATGGTGCACAACTTCCAGCGCACCAGCCAGGCGATCAAGTATTCGCTGGTGCCGGTGGTGACCGCGGTGCGCGGCCTGGCCCTGGGCGGTGGCTGCGAGTTCCAGATGCACAGCGCCAAGAGCGTGGCCGCGCTGGAAAGCTACATCGGTCTGGTCGAGGCCGGCGTCGGCCTGCTGCCGGCCGGCGGTGGCCTGAAGGAACTGGCCGTGCGCGCCTCGCAGGCGGCCGGTCCGGGCGGTGATGTGTTCGCCGAGCTGAAGAAGACTTTTGAAACCGTCGCGATGGCCAAGGTTTCCAACTCCGCGGTCAACGCCAAGGAACTGGGCCTGATGCGCGCCACCGACAAGGTGGTGTTCAACAGCTTCGAGACGCTGCACATCGCCAAGGCCGAAGTGCTGGCGCTGGCCGAAGGCGGCTACCGCCCGCCGATGCCGGCCCGCCGCATCCAGGTCGCCGGTGACGTCGGCATCGCCACGTTCAAGATGATGCTGGTCAACATGCTGGAAGGCCGCTTCATCAGCCCGTACGACTACGAGATCGCCGTGCGCATCGCCACCGTGCTGTGCGGTGGCGAAGTGGATCGCGGCACGCTGGTGGACGAGGAGTGGCTGCTGACCCTGGAGCGCAAGCACTTCGTCGAACTGGCCCAGCAGGAAAAGACCCAGGCCCGCATCGCGCACATGCTCAAGACCGGCAAGCCGCTGCGGAACTGACGGAAGACATCGGTAGTGCCGGCCGCTGGCCGGCAACCTCTTCCAACCCCTATTCGAGAGATCACTGCAATGACCAAGCAAATCCAGGACGCCTACATCGTCGCCGCCACCCGCACCCCGGTGGGCAAGGCGCCCAAGGGCGTGTTCCGCAATACCCGCCCCGACGACATGCTCGCCCACGTGCTCCGCTCCGTGGTCGCGCAGGCGCCGGGCGTGGACGTCAACCGCATCGATGACGCGATCATCGGCTGCGCGATGCCCGAAGCCGAGCAGGGTATGAACGTGGCACGCATCGGCGTGCTGCTGGCCGGCCTGCCGGACACCATCGCCGCACAGACCGTCAACCGCTTCTGCTCCTCGGGCCTGCAGGCCGTGGCCATGGCTGCCGACCAGATCCGCCTCGGCAATTCGGACCTGATGCTGGCCGGTGGTACCGAGTCGATGTCGATGGTGCCGATGATGGGCAACAAGATCGCGATGGCCCCGAGCGTGTTCGACAATGACCACGTCGCCATCGCCTACGGCATGGGCATCACCGCCGAGAAGGTCGCCGAAGAATGGAAGGTCTTGCGTGAGGACCAGGACGCCTTTGCGCTGGCCTCGCACCAGAAGGCCATCGCCGCGATCCAGAACGGCGAGTTCAAGGACGAGATCAGCCCTTACGACGTGCGCACCCGCCAGCCGGACCTGGCCGACGGCCGCCGCATCATCACCCGCGACAAGATCGTGGATACCGACGAAGGCCCGCGCCTGGATTCGTCCGCCGAAGGCCTGGCCAAGCTGCGCCCGGTGTTCCGCAACGGCCAGTTCGGCGGCACGGTCACCGCCGGCAACTCCTCGCAGATGAGCGATGGCGCCGGTGCGGTGCTGCTGGCCTCCGAGCAGGCGATCAAGGACTACGGCCTGACCCCGCTGGCCCGCTTCGTCAGCTTCTCGGTGGCCGGCGTGCGCCCGGAAGTGATGGGCATCGGCCCGATCGCCGCGATCCCGAAGGCACTCAAGCAGGCTGGCCTGACCCAGGACCAGCTGGACTGGATCGAGCTCAACGAAGCCTTCGCCGCACAGTCGCTGGCCGTCATCCGCGATTGTGGCCTGGACCCGTCCAAGGTCAACCCGCTGGGCGGCGCGATCGCCCTGGGCCATCCGCTGGGCGCAACCGGCGCGATCCGTACCGCCACCCTGCTGCACGGCCTGCGCCGTCGCCAGCAGAAGTACGGCATGGTGACCATGTGCATCGGCACCGGCATGGGTGCGGCGGGCATCTTCGAATCGCTGTAAGGATTGATCGGTGCCGGCCTGCGGGTCGGCACCGATGCAACGGGTATGACCGGCGTGACCGGCGGCAACATTGCAACGGGTCGCCGCCGACCGTTGGTCGGTGCAGGGCGGGAAACGAAAAGGGCAGCCTCGCGGCTGCCCTTTTCTGTTGTGACGGGAGCCGGCCAGCGGCCGGCACTACCGTTGCTGCTTGAGAGCCGGCCAGCGGCCGGCACTACCACCGCTGCATCGCGCGGGGGCAGCTCGTTCTCAGCCCTCTGCCAGCATCTTCTGCAGCACTTCGCGTGCCGGACCGGCCAGCTTCTCGTTGTCGAGGGCGAAGCGGATCGTGGCTTCGACCAGACCCAGGTGGGTACCGCAGTCGAAGCGGCGGCCCTCGAAGCGGTACGCGTCGACGCGCTCGCTCTTGAGCAGTTCGGCGATGGCGTCGGTCAGCTGGATCTCGCCACCTGCACCGGTCCCGGTCGCTTCGAGCAGCTCGAAGATCTTCGGGCTCAGCACGTAACGGCCGACCACGGCCAGGTCGCTCGGGGCGTCCTCGGGCTTGGGCTTTTCAACGATGGCGCTGATCTTGCCCTGGCGGCCGTCGAAGGCCTCGGTGGCCACAATGCCGTAGCTGCCGGTCTTGTCATGCGGCACGTCTTCAACGGCAATGATGCTGGCGCCGCTGGCTTCGTTGGCGTCGGCCATCTGCTTGAGCGCACCGTTGCCACGGTTCCAGATCAGATCGTCGGGCAGCAGCACCGCGAACGGCTCGTCGCCCACAATCGCCTTGGCACACAGCACCGCATGGCCCAGGCCCAGCGCTTCGGCCTGGGTCACGAACACGGCGCGCACGCCATTGGGCAGCACATGGCGAACCAGTTCGAGCTGTTCCTGCTTGCCGGCGCGCTCGAGTTTCTGCTCCAGCTCGTAGGCCTTGTCGAAATAATCCGCGACCGCGTGCTTGTAACGGTTGGTGATGAAGATCAGCGTGTCACAGCCCGCCTCGATCGCCTCATCCACGGCATATTGGATCAACGGCCGATCAATGATCGGCAGCATTTCCTTCGGAACGGTTTTGGTGGCCGGCAGGAATCGCGTTCCCAACCCTGCGACAGGAAATACCGCCTTACGAATACGCTTGCTCATCAGAACCTAGTGGCCTCACGCGCCGGAAAGGCGAGCACTTTAGCAGAGCTGACGTGATCGTCCTGTTGCAAAGGAGAAAATTCGGGCATGGTCGCAAACAGAATGCTGTTGATCGCATCAGTATCGTAGCTGGCAATCGCCTCGCGCAGTTTCGGCACATTGGCCAATACCTGCTCACGCGCGAACGTGCGTACGCCGGCTTCGAGAATCTTCGGATGCGCGGTCGGACGATAATCTTCGTCGGAATAGAACAGCGTTTCGTGCAGTTTCTCGCCCGGCCGCAGGCCCGTGTAAACGATGGCGATGTCCTTGTAGGGCTGTTTGCCGGCCAGTCGGATCATCTGCTCGGCCAGCACGCGGATCGGCACCGGCTCGCCCATGTCCAGCGTATAGATCGCCCCGTGCGAGGCCGACGCGGCCGCCTGCAGGATCAGCTGGCAGGCCTCGGGAATGGTCATGAAGTAACGGGTGACTTCCGGGTCGGTCACGGTGACCGGACCGCCCTTGAGGATCTGCTCGCGGAACACCGGCACCACGCTGCCGGCCGAGGCCAGCACGTTGCCGAAGCGCACGGTCACGAAACGGGTGTGGCTGGTCTTCTGGTCCAGGCTCTGGCAGATCATCTCCGCGTAGCGCTTGCTGGCGCCCAGCGCGTTGACCGGATCGACCGCCTTGTCGGTGGAGATGAAGACGAAATGCTCGATGCGCGCTTCGACGCAGGCGCGCGCCACCGTTTCTGTGGAAAGGATGTTGTTGCGCACCGCTTCGCGCAGCTGGCGCTCCAGCACCGGCACCTGCTTGTAGGCGGCGGCATGGAAGACCGAGTCCACCCGCGACAGCGACAGCGCATGGCGGATCACCGCGGGGTCACCGCAGTCGCCCAGCACCGCTTCCACCACCAGATCCGGGAAGCTGCGCTGCAGCTCGGCTTCGATGGTCAGCAGAAGCAGTTCACTCATCTCCACCAGGACGATGCGCCCTGCCCCGTGGCGCGCGCACTGGCGGCACAGCTCCGAACCGATCGAGCCGCCCGCGCCGGTGACCAGCACGGTGCGCCCACCCAGCCAGCCGCGGATCAGCGCCCAGTCCGGCAGGATCGGCTTGCGGCCGAGCAGGTCCTCGATCGCCACTTCCTTGAGCTCACCCGGCAAGGAATGGCCCAGCAGGATGTCGTTGAGCTTGGGCACCATCCGGAACGGCACGCCGGTGCTTTCGCAGATGGCCACCACCCGCTGCATGCCCACGGCATCCAGCGACGGGATGGCGATCACCAGCAGCTTGGCGGCGGTCTCGCGGACCACGGCCGGGGCATCTTCCAGGGTGCCCAGGATCGGCAGGCCCTGCAGCTTGGCGCCCTGCAGATGCGGGGCGTCGTCGAGCAGGCCGACCGGCTCGAAATCACCGGAGCGGCGCAGGTCGCGGACCAGGGCCTCGGCCGCCTGGCCGGCACCCAGGATCAGCACACGGCGCGCGGTGACGTCGGACTGCAGCGCCTGATAGTCCTTCCATGCGCGGTACAGCAGGCGCGGCGCGCCCAGCAGCGCCGACAGCGCGAACGGGTAGATGACCAGCACGGACATCGGTACGCCTTCAAAGCGCTTGTACGCCAGGGCCACCACGATGGCGAGCAGGCCAATGAAGCTGGCTTTGAAAATGTTGAGCAGATCGGCAACGCTGGCAAAGCGCCACAGGCCGCGGTACAGACCCACCCGCCAGAACACCACTGCCTGGATGACCAGCACCAGCGAGGTGTCGATGTTCCAGAGCGGCAATGCCGGCGCGTCGGCCAGCATCGAGTAGCGTCCGGCATGCAGCAGCTGCCAGCACGCCCAGACCATGAACAGGTCGTGGGCCACGATGGCCGCGCGCGGCATCAAGCCGGTAAGTCGGTCCTGCCAAGGGGTCATAAACAACGTATTCCTTCTAGTTGCGCATTCCCTTGCGCAGGAGCAGCCAAAGGCCGTACGCGAAGATCAACCACGCGACGGCCACGGCAGCCTCCCACCTCGGCTGCAAATTCGTGCATGCATTAAACACTGCCGCACTGAATATTCCAAAAACAAGATACACCCCGGTGACGAAAGTGTGGCTTGCACCACTTTTCACCGCGCGCTGATAGAGATGCTGCGTGTGGGGTTCCATCCAGCGCTGTCCGGACAGGATGCGCGAAAGCAATGTGAAGCCTGCGTCCACAAGAAAGGCCGAAAGCGGCACCAGCAACAGCAACCAGTGGATATCCGTGTGCACACTGGCCAGGCAGACCAGCGCCGCGATGGCATAGCCCAGCGCCCCGCTGCCGACATCGCCCATGAAGATGCGTGCCCGTGGGTAGTTGAACGGCAGGAACCCCAGGCAGGCCAGCCCCAGCACCACACCGGCCAGGCCGTAGGGCGGCGGCAGCACCAGCGCAAAGGCGAGACCGGCCAGGATCGCCTGGGTGGTGGCGATGCCGTTGATCCCATCCATGAAGTTCCAGATGTTGATCAGCGAGGTGGCGAACAACAGGGCCAGCAGCGCCTGCCAGGGGTTGCCGCTGGCATGCCAGACCAGCCCAGCCAGCAGCGCGGAGGCCAGCACATGGACCAGCAGGCGGCGGACCGCCGGCAGCGGCCGATGGTCGTCCCACCAGCCGATCCCGGCCACCAGTACCAGGCCGAGCGCGAACACCGCCAGCGAGATTCCGGCCTTGGGCCAGATCACGGCGGCGACCGCGCAGGCCAGCAGCAGGGTCAGGACGATCGCGATACCACCGCCGCGGGGCGTCGCCACCCCATGGCTGCGGCGCTCGCCCGGCTGATCCAACAGATTGCGACGGAGCGCGTACGCCCGTGCGGCCCAGGTCAGCCCCGCCGATACCGCCAGCACCGCCAGCAGCCCTGCCATCCAGCCCACCATCATGGTTCAGAGCACCGCGTAGTTGAGCAGCGGCTTGACGGTGCCCCATTCCTTGCAGCTCGGGCACTGCCAGTGATGCGTGCGCGCGCCGAAGCCACAGCGGGTGCAGCGGTAGGCCGGGTTGCGGACCAGCAACTGGTCGGTGATGTGCTTGAGATCGTGCAGGGTGGCGGTGGAATCCGCGCCCTCGGCCAGGGTCAGGTCGATCAGCGCCGACTCGCCACGCACCGACGGGCGGTCCTTGAGCTGGCGACCGAGATAGGCGCGCGCGGGGGCGACACCCTCCTGCTCTTCCATCAGCTGGGTCAGCGCCAGCACCGGGGCGATGCCGCGATAGTGCTCGGTCATCTCCGACAGGAACGCACGGGCACCACCGAGGTCACCGACCTTGCGGTAGTTCTGCATCAGCGCCTGCAGCACTTCGGGCAGGTACTCCGGATCATTGCGCGCGGCTCGCTCGAAGGCGCGCACGGCGGCTTCGGCATTGCCCGCATCGTTCTCCAGGCGCCCTTCGATGATGCCGGCACGGACCGACATCGCATCGGCCTGGTAGGCGCGTGCGATCGCAGCGCGCGCTTCGTCGATCTTGCCGGCGCCACGGTAGCGCTCGGCCAGTTCGCATTCGAACTGCCCGATCAGCTTGCCCATCGGCTCGCCGGTGACTTCTTCGAAACGGCTGGCGTTGTCGATCGCCTTTTCCCAGTCGCGTTCGGCCTGGTAGATGCCGATCAGGTGCTTGAGTGCCTGCGGGGCGCGCTGGTCGATCTGGGCCAGCTCGGTGAACACCGTTTCAGCACGATCGAGCAGGCCGGACTTCATGTAGTCCTCGCCCAGGGCCAGCAAGGCCTGTACGCGCTGCTGATCGCTGAGATCGGCGCGGTTCACCAGGCCCTGGTGCAGGCGGATCGCACGATCGACCTCGCCACGGCGGCGGAACAGATGGCCCAGCGCGACCTGGGTCTCGAAGGTTTCCTTGTCCAGCTCGGCGATGTGCAGGAACAGCTCAATCGCCTTGTCCGGCTGCTCGTTGAGCAGATAGTTCAGGCCGCGGAAGTACGTGCTGGACAGATGGCTGACCTGGTTGTCGCCATGGCGCTGACCGCCACGACGCCCGATCACCCAGCCCGACAACGCGGCCAGGGGCAGGAACAGGAAAAACCAGAACCACTCGGAGACAAATTCCATCGGCGCTCAGCGTCCGTCGAATGTAGAAGAAGAAGGGGGTGCCACGACCACGGCAGGCGCGGCCTTCTGCGCACGGCGCAGTTTGGCGTACAGCGGGATCACCATGCTGGCGAGCACGAGGCCGCCGCCGATGAGGGCACCGGACAGCAGGGCGATGATGATCGCCACGCCGGTGGTGGAATTGATCTGGGTAAAGCCCAGGCTGATGATGATCGGCTGCGAGTTGAGCGCACCGATGATGAGACCCACCACCAGAACCGCCAGCAGGATCAGCAGACGTACGACGTTCATGCAGCAGCTCCAGTTCCGTAGGGCTCAAGAGTAGCGGACTAACACTCCGCTCTGCCAGCCGACTCCATGGAAATCATGCATCCGCCCCGTGGCGGATGACCCGTCAGGCAGGATCGCTTTCCAGCGGCACCACGGCGCTGACGCGCTCACGCAGTTCCTTGCCCGGCTTGAAGTGCGGGACATGCTTGCCCGGCAATGCGACCGATTCCCCGGTCTTGGGATTGCGCCCCAGCCGTGCCGGCCGGTAGTGCAACGAAAAACTGCCGAACCCGCGGATCTCGATGCGATCCCCGCCGGCCAGCGCCCCACCCATCATTTCCAGCAACGACTTCACCGCCAGATCGACATCGTCCGACTTCAAATGCGCCTGTCGGCGCGCCAGGATTTCGATCAGCTCGGATTTGGTCATTACGGGCTCTTGGGGAGGAACTCAGACCCTGAAACGGCCCGGACTGATGTCCGGGCCGTCCAGGAAACTACGACAGCGACAGACCGATTACTCGGACTTGTTGCCGTTCAGCTGTGCACGCAGCAGCGCGCCGAGCTGGGTGGTGCCGCTGGAAGCCGAAGAGGACTGGTATTCCTCCAGCACTTCGCGCATTTCCGCGTCGTCCTTGGCCTTGATCGACAGCTGCAGGGTACGACCCTTGCGATCCATGCCCACGAACTTGGCTTCCACCTTGTCGCCGACCTTCAGGAACTGGGTCGCGTCGTCCACGCGCTCGTTCGCAACATCGCGAGCGGCCACGTAGCCTTCGATGCCGTCAGCCAGTTCGATGGTAGCGCCCTTGGCGTCCACTTCCTTGACCACGCCTTCGACCTTGGAACCCTTCGGGTTGGCAGCCATGTACTGACCGAACGGATCCTGCTCCAGCTGCTTGACGCCCAGGCTGATGCGCTCGCGCTCCGGATCGACGGCCAGGACGACGGCGTCCAGGTTGTCGCCCTTCTTGAAGTTGCGGACCACGTCTTCGCCGGTGGTGTTCCAGCTGATGTCGGACAGGTGCACCAGGCCATCGATACCGCCGTCCAGGCCGATGAAGATGCCGAAGTCGGTGATCGACTTGATCTGGCCCGACACCTTGTCGCCCTTCTTGTGGATGGCAGCGAAGGTTTCCCACGGATTGGCGGCAACCTGCTTCATGCCCAGCGAGATGCGGCGACGCTCCTCGTCGACGTCCAGGACCATGACTTCAACTTCGTCACCGACCTGCACAACCTTGGACGGGTTGACGTTCTTGTTGGTCCAATCCATTTCGGACACGTGCACCAGACCTTCGACGCCCGGCTCGATCTCGACGAATGCGCCGTAATCGGTGACGTTGGAGACCTTGCCGAAGACGCGGCTGTTGGCCGGGTAACGACGGGCGATGTTGTCCCACGGATCCTCGCCCAGCTGCTTCAGACCCAGCGAAACGCGGTTGCGCTCGCGGTCGAACTTCAGCACGCGCACGTCCAGCTCGTCGCCGACGTTCACGACTTCGGACGGATGGCGCACGCGCTTCCAGGCCATGTCGGTGATGTGCAGCAGGCCGTCGATACCGCCCAGGTCCACGAACGCGCCGTAATCGGTCAGGTTCTTGACGACACCCTTCAGGATCGCGCCTTCCTGCAGCTTGTCCATCAGCTGCTCGCGCTCTTCCGAGTGCTCGCTCTCGACGACTGCACGACGGGACACAACGACGTTGTTACGCTTGCGGTCCAGCTTGATGAGCTTGAATTCCAGCTCCTTGCCTTCCAGGTAGGCCGGGTCGCGCACGGGGCGCACATCCACCAGCGAACCGGGCAGGAACGCGCGGACATCCTTGATGTCCACGGTGAAACCACCCTTGACCTTGCCGCTGATGCGGCCGGTGATGGTTTCGTTCTTTTCCAACGCTTCTTCCAGCTCGTCCCACACCATCGCGCGCTTGGCTTTCTCACGCGACAGAACGGTTTCACCGAAGCCGTTCTCGATGGAATCGAGGGCAACCTTGACGACGTCGCCTTCAGCGACATCGATCTCGCCAGCGTCGTTACGGAACTGTTCGATCGGCACGATGCCTTCGGACTTCAGGCCGGCGTTGATCACCACGACATCGCCGCGGACTTCAACAACGACACCGCTGACGATCGAGCCCGGCTTCAGCTTGGCCAGATTGGCCTGACTGGCTTCGAACAGCTCTGCAAATGATTCGGTCATTAGATTTACTCTGTTGGACACATGGGCATTGGCCCCCGAAGGGAACCGCTTGATGCCCGCCTGTTGGTCGACCCCGGTAACGCAGGTCGTGTGTTAAGTAGGAAAACCGCCACGCATCATTGCGGGACGGAGCTTTTGTTGCCTTGCGATGGTGCGACACCGTCAATGGACTGACGGCCCTCCTTTACAACGGATCAGGCACCCGAAACCGGAAGCAGATCCAATACCTTGGCAACGACGGCGTCGATGCCAATACCACTGGTGTCGATGACGACGGCATCGTCTGCCGGCTTCAGGGGCGCCACTGTGCGCTGTGCATCACGGGCGTCGCGGGCCATGATCTCGCGCAGGAGGTCGTCAAAGTTAACCGAAACACCCTTGTCTTTCAACTGCTTATGCCGCCGCTCGGCCCGTTCTTCGGCGCTGGCGGTCAAAAACACCTTGAATGGGGCGTCCGGGAAGATCACCGTCCCCATGTCCCGACCGTCGGCCACCAGCCCCGGCTCCATCCTGAATGCGCGCTGGCGCTCTTTCAGCGCCGCCCGGACCTCCGGGATGGCCGCGATGGCCGAGGCCAGGGCGCCGGTGGTCTCCAGGCGCAGCTCGTCGGTGGCGTCGGTCTCGTTGACCAGCACCCGCAGCCCGCCATCGGCCGATTCCACGAAGCGCACGTGGGTGTCGAAGGTGCAGCGGACCAGCGCCGAGGCGTCGGAGGTATCGATATCAGCCCAGCTGGCGGCCACGCCCACCGCCCGGTACAGGGCGCCCGAATCCAGGTAATGCCAGCCCAACCGGCGTGCGACAATGCGGCTGACAGTCCCTTTGCCGGCCCCGGAGGGACCGTCGATGGTGAGCACGGAAGGAAGCTGATTCATGGGTTTCCCTGTAAAATTGACCGCCCATTCTAGCCCCTGCCCGGGGCCTCCCGAGACCTTTTTGGTGCAACCACTTGAAAGGATGGAAAAAAGCCCGGTAGAATGGCGGGCTTGAACGGGCGTCACCTGCCGATTGTCATCTGCATATCGCGGCCGCGCTCCAACCGAATCCAACGTTTACGCCGAGGTATGCAATGAAAGTCCTTTCTTCCCTGAAGTCGGCCAAGTCCCGTCACCGCGACTGCAAGGTCGTCCGTCGCCGTGGCAAGATCTTCGTGATCTGCAAGTCGAACCCGCGTTTCAAGGCTCGCCAGCGCTGAGCCGGCTGGCCTCACGGCCGCCACCGGCCCCTCACCGGGCCGGGTGATGAACAAAAAGCCGCCTCCGGGCGGCTTTTTGCTGCCATTTTTGTTGTAATCGCCGGGTAGCCACGACCGCCGGTGTCAGACCTGTCGCCGCGGGACCTTCCACCTTCTTGACCACTGGGGAGTAGATCGAGATGAAGCGTTACCTGACCACCCTGCCGTTGCTGGCCGTACTGGCCATCTCCAGCGCCCACGCCGACACCCTGCTGATCGACCGCAGCCGTGAAAAGCCCGCCATCGCCCTGCCCGTCCGCGGCCAGAGCATGCAGCAGGTCCAGGCCCGGTTCGGCGACCCGGGCGAGCGCCTGGAACCGCGCGGCGGGCAGAAGCGACAGTGGCCGACGATCAACCGCTGGGTCTACCCGCAGTTCACCGTCTACTTCGAGAAGCAGAAGGTGATCGACGTGGTGGCCAACCGCGCCGACGCCAACGAGATCGGGCCGAAACCGCCGATCCGCTGACCCCTTTCCCTTTGCCCGCCAGACGGCGGGCCATCGCATCGAGATCATGAACGACACGCTCCGCTTTCCGGCCGAATGGGAATCCCAGTCCGCCATCCTGATCGCCTGGCCCCACGCCGACACCGACTGGGCCGACCGCCTGGGTGACGTCGAGGACACCTACATCGCGCTCGTCGCGGCCATCACCCGCTTCCAGCCGGTGGTGATCATCGTTGCCGATGACGACCTGGAGGCGTACGCCGATGCGCGCCTGCGCTCGAACCGGATCGATACGGACCGCGTGCGGTTCGTGACCGCCCAGTACGACGACACCTGGCTGCGCGATTCCGGCCCGATCACGCTCAAGCGCGCCGATGGTGGCTTCCGCCTGCTGGACTTCCGCTTCACCGGCTGGGGCGGCAAGTTCGACGCCAGCCTGGATGACCAGCTGGTCGGCGTGCTGCATGCCGCAGGCCTGTTCAACAATGCCGAGCTGCAGAGCATTCCGTTCGCCCTGGAAGGCGGCGGCATCGAGACCGACGGCGCCGGCACCCTGCTGACCACCTGGCAGTGCCTGCACGAGCGTCATCCGGACCGCAGCCGCGAATCGCTCAGCGCCGACCTGGCCACCTGGCTGGCCCAGGAGCGTGTGCTGTGGCTGGACCATGGCTATCTGGAAGGCGACGACACCGACGCCCACATCGATACCCTGGCGCGCTTCGCTTCGACCGACAGCATCGTCTACCAGGCCTGCGATGACGCCAGCGATTCGCATTACGCCGAACTGCAGGCGATGGGCGCCGAACTGGCGGCGCTGCGTACCGCCGACGGCCAGCCGTACCGCCTGTTCCCGCTGCCGTGGGCGCAGCCGGTGATCGACGAAGGTCGCCGCCTGGCGGCGTCCTACGCGAATTACCTGATCCTCAACGGTGCGGTGCTGGTGCCGGCCTACGGGGATGTTGCCGACGAGGCCGCGCGTGCGGTACTGGCCCAGGCCTATCCGGACCGCGAGATCGTGCCGGTGCCGTGCCGCTCGCTGATCTGGCAGAACGGCAGCCTGCACTGCATCACGATGCAGCTGTCGGCGGGGTTGCTGGCTTAAGCGCCACGACCAACGGTCGTGGGCTACCGCTGTTTGCCAGACCACCGACGCACTGTCGAAGGGATGGCGGGTGTGGAGGTGCGGGACCGTCCGGGCGCCATGGATGGCGCCCACGAGCTCCCAGGGAAGGGTTTACGGCGCGTCCCGCACCTCCGCACCCGCCAGCCCAGCCGCCGCAGCCACGCGCTTGGGCTTGTCCCGATGCTGCTGCGGAGCCGGCCAGCGGCCGGCACTACCCGACGCGTGGGTGTCAGCCATTTAGCAGCCAGCACGCTGCGTGCACCCATCCGCGATAAACTGCGTTTTTCCCCTTGCAGGACCGTCTCCGGATGAGCTCACGCCACACCCTTTCCGTCGCCCTGATCCAGGAGCGCAACCACGGCGATGCCGAGGCCAATCTGGCCGTCATCGAAGCGCGCGTGGCTGAAGCGGCCGCGCAGGGTGCCAAGCTGATCCTGCTGCAGGAACTGCACAACGGTGCGTACTTCTGCCAGCACGAGTCGGTCGAGGAGTTCGATCTGGCCGAGCCGATCCCCGGCCCGAGCACCGAGCGCCTGGGCGCATTGGCCAGGAAGCACAGCGTGGTGATCGTCGGCTCGCTGTTCGAGCGGCGCGCGGCCGGGCTGTATCACAACACCGCCGTGGTCTTTGAAAAAGACGGCACGCTGCTGGGCAAGTACCGCAAGATGCACATCCCGGATGATCCGGGCTTCTACGAGAAGTTCTACTTCACCCCGGGCGATCTGGGCTTCACCCCGATCGACACGTCGGTGGGTCGCCTGGGCGTGCTCGTGTGCTGGGACCAGTGGTATCCGGAAGCGGCCCGCCTGATGGCGCTGGCCGGTGCCGAGCTGCTGCTCTACCCCACCGCGATCGGTTGGGACCCGGATGACCAGCGCGACGAACAGGGCCGCCAGCGAGATGCGTGGGTGCTCAGTCACCGCGGCCATGCCGTGGCCAATGGCGTGCCGGTGCTGAGCTGCAACCGCGTCGGCCATGAAGCGTCGCCGCTGGGCGCGTCGGGCATCCAGTTCTGGGGCAACAGCCATGTGCTCGGCCCGCAGGGTGAGTTCATCGCCGAAGCCGGTGGCGAGCCGACCGTCCTGGTCTGCGATGTGGACCTGCAGCGCAGCGAACACGTCCGCCGCATCTGGCCGTTCCTGCGTGATCGCCGCATCGATGCCTACGGCGATCTGCTCAAGCGCTACATCGACTGACCGACCAGGACACCCCACCGTGACCGTGCAGCTGCGCGACGCCACCGATGCCGATATCGCGGCCATCACCGCGATCTATGCGGTGGAAGTGACCGACTTCGTCAACACCTACGAGTACGACATCCCGGAGGCGGCGGAGATGCTTCGCCGCATGCAGGACATCGTCGGCCGCGGTTTTCCGTACATCGTGGCCGAGGTCGATGGCCAGGTGGCCGGTTATGCCTACGCCAATACCTACCGCGGCCGGATCGCCTACCAGTGGACCGTGGAGAACTCGGTCTACGTGGATGCCGCCTTCCAGGGCCGCGGCGTCGGCACCGCGCTGATGCAGGGCCTGATCGATGCCTGCGTCGCACGCGGTTACCGGCAGATGGTGGCCGTCATCGGCGAGCCGACCAACACCGCCTCCATCAAACTGCACGAGCGTTTCGGTTTCCATACCGTCGGCGTTTTCCGCGGCCTCGGCCGCAAGCATGGCCGCTGGCTGGATACCGTCCAGATGCAGCGCGCGCTCGGCGATGGTGCCGACAGCGCCCCTTCGAATGAATGATGCAATGACAGATACCCTGATCGAGGCCGGCGACACCCTGTTCGCCGGTCAACCCGTGCGCGTGGTCGAGCGCGATGGCGTGCGCTACACCCTGCTGGGCACCGCGCACGTCTCGCAGGCCAGCGTGGAAGCGGTGGAACGTGCAATTGAAAGTGGCCGCTTCGATGCGGTCGCGGTCGAACTGGACGCGCAGCGCCTGCAGGCACTGACCAACCCGGACGCCCTGGCCAAGCTGGACCTGGTGGAGGTGATCCGCAAGGGGCGCGTCGCCCTGTTCGCGGCCAACCTCGCCCTGGCCGCCTACCAGCGCCGCCTGGCCGAGCAGCTGGAGATCGAGCCCGGTGCCGAACTCAAGCGCGCGGTGGTGATGGCCAACGAACGCAACCTGCCGGTGCACCTGATCGACCGCGAGGTCGGCCTGACCTTCAAGCGCGCCTCGCAGCGGCTGGGCTTCTTCGGCAAGATCAAGCTGGTGATGGGCCTGGGCGCAGGGCTGTTCGCCTCCGAGGAAGTCGGCGAGGACGAGATCGAGAAGCTCAAGCAGGGCGACATGCTCGAAGCCAGCTTCGGCGAGTTCGCCAGCGAGAGCCCGGCCCTGTACGAAACCATCATCGGCGAGCGCGACCGCTACATGGCTACGCGCCTGCGTGAAGTGCATGACCCGGCCCAGCGCGAAGTGCTGGCGGTGGTCGGCGCCGGTCATCTGGCCGGTCTGGCCAGATACCTGGAAACCGACACCGATGCGCCGGGCCCGCTGCGCGAGTCGCTGGAAGACGTGCCGAAGAAGCGCAACATTCCGTGGATCACGCTGGCAATCCTGGCCATCGTGCTGACCGGCATCGGCGTGGGCTTCTACCGTGGTGGCCTGGGGGTCGGCAGTGAACTGCTGGCGGTCTGGGCGATGTATACCGGCGGCCTGGCCGGACTGGGCTGCCTGTTGGCCGGCAGCCACCCGTTGAGCATCCTGACCGCGATCGTGGTGGCACCGTTCAAGCCGTTCCGCTTGAGCATCCCGACCGGCGCGTTCTCGGCCCTGGTGGAAGCGCGCCTGCGCAAGCCGGCCTACGAGGATTTCCTGAAGCTGCGCGACGACGCGCAGAGCGTCAAGGGCTGGTACCGCAACCGGGTGACCCGCGTGGTGCTGACCTTCATGCTGACCAACCTGGGCAGCATGCTCGGGTTGTGGCTGACCGGGTTCCAGGTGTGGGGCAAAGTCGCGGGGTGATTCCCGCGCCGGCTGTGAATCGAAAGGCCACGCAATGCGTGGCCTTTTTTGTGCACGAATGGGGAACCGCAGGTAGTGCCGGGCTACGTACCAGGGTGATGGCCGCCGTTTCCATTCGTATATGGACGCCATACGTGGGTGCGTTCCGAAAAAAAAGGAGGCCCGCCCAACGGGCCTCCATGCACCCTCAAACCGATTCTGCGCCGGGCTCGACCACCGGGGCCTCGACGCCGCGGCCACGCGCACGCCGGATGATCCGCGACACCGCCGTGCTCATGTCATCAAGCATCGCGTAGATGGTCGGCAGGAACAGCAGGCTGACCACCGTGGAGAACGCCAGGCCGCCGGCGATGGCGCGGGCCATCGGGTAGTACGGCGGGCCGTTGCCGAGCAGCTGGGTGTCGGTCATGGAGATCGGAATCATCGCCAGGATCGCGGTCCCCATCGTCATCATGATCGGGCGCAGGCGTTCGCGCGAGCCTTCCACCAGCGCCTGGGTCCGGCCCATCCCGCGGCGGCGCAGGTTGTTGATGTGCTCGATCATCACGATCCCGTTGTTCACCACCACGCCCATCAACACCAGGATGCCGATGAAGGACATGATCCCGAACGCGGTGCCGGTGATCCAGAACAGCCAGAACACCCCGAAGATCGAGAACAGCACGCCGCTCATGATCGCCGCCGGGAACAGCAGCGACTCGAACACCGCCGCCATCACCACGTAGATCATCACCAGCGCGATCACCAGATTGAACATCATCTGCGCCATCGCTTCGTTGTCATCGCCGTAGTCGCCGCCGTCGAAGCTGAAGGTGTAGCCGGCCGGGAAGCTCATCGGCTTGAGCGTTTCCTCCATCGCCTTGCGCCCATCCGGCACGGTGACCTTCTCAGCCAGGTTGGCCTTGATGGTCAACGTGGTCTGCCGGTTGGTGCGGCCGATCTGCGTGGCCGACGGCTTGATCGCCACATCCACCAGGCTCAGCAGCGGCACGGAGCGACCGTCGCCGGTACGCACCGTATAGCTGGCCAGGTCTTCCGGGCTGCTCTGCTCGGCACCGGCAAAGCGCACCCAGACCGGCACTTCACTGTCACCGCGGCGGAACTCGCGCAGCGGCGCGCCCCGCAGGGCCAGGCCGACGAAGCTGGCCACCTGCTCGGCATTGAAGCCGAACGCGGCCGCGCGCTCGCGGTCAACGTGGATGGACAACTCGCTGCCCTTCTCGCCGTTGTCGATGCGCACGTCACGCAGCTCCTTGCGCTGGGCCAGCAGCGGCACCACTTCCTCGCCGATCTCCTGCAGCATCTTGGTCGAGTCACCCACCAGCTGCACCTGCACCTGGTTGTTGCCGCCGCCACCGCCGTCGCCGGAGTTGCCGACCACGTAATCGGCACGCGCCGAACGCGGCAGGCCCTTGCGCAGGGCTTCCTGCACGGCGGGCATGTTCTTGGCGTGCTCGGTATCGAAGGTCACGATCGTGCTGCTGCCTTCCTGCTCGCTGTACCAGGAGTACACCTGGGTGATGTGCAGCTCCTCGCGGTGATCGTCCAGGTAGCGCTCCACGCGGGCGACTTCCTCGGACATCTGGCCGAAGGTATAGGCGCCCTTCCAGTTGTAGCCGATGAACACCTCGTGGCCACCCTCGCCACCGAACATGTCGATCTTGGTCAGCTTCATCGGCACCAGGCTGATCAGGATCACCATCACGATGCCGAACACACTCCAGCCACGGTGTTCCAGCGTCCACTGCAGCAAGGTGGCGTAGCGGCGCTGCAGGCGGGCGATCACGCCACTGTCCGAATGCACCAGTTTGGGGGTCTGCATGCGCGCGGACAGCATCGGGATCAGGCTCACCGCGACCAGCCAGGAGGCCAGCAGCGAGACCGAGATCGTGATCGCGATCTGCGACATGAAGATGCTGATGTTGTTGGTCTCGCCGAACAGGTTCGGCACGAACACGATGCAGTGGCACAGGGTGCCGGCGCTCAGCGCGATGGCCACGTTGCGGGTACCGATGATCGAGGCCAGACGCGGCTGGTCCGGCATCCGTTCGCGTTCCTGGTAGATGCTCTCCACCACCACCACGGCGTTGTCCACCAGCATGCCGACCGCCAGCAGCAGGCCCATCATGGTCAGGATGTTGAGGGTCACGCCGGCGAAGTACATGAAGCCCAGGGTGATCACGAAACAGATCGGGATCGCCAGGGTCACCATCAGCGTGGAGGGCCAGTGGCGCAGGAAGAAGAACAGCACCGTGATCGACAGCAGCAGCCCCACCGCGCCGGCCTCGGCCAGCTCCAGCAGCGAGGACGTCACCATCTTGCCCTGGTTGTCGATGACCTTGATCTGCACATCGCGCATGGAGGGCTGCTTGCGGATCGCCTCGACCTCGGCCAGGGCCGCGCGCGAAACCTCCACCAGGTTGGCGCTGCGCTCCTTGAAGATGTCCAGGCCCACGGCCGGGTTGCCATCCAGGCGACGGCCATAGTTCATGCGGGTGGGCTTGAGCCGGATCTCGGCGATGTCGCCCAGGCGCAGGCCCTTGTTGTCGATGACCAGGTCGCGCAGTTCCTGCAGGTCGGTGATTTCACCCACCGGCTGGATGCGCACGCGCTGGCCGTTGTCGTCGATCTGTCCGGCCGAGATCGAGAAGTTCAGCGTACGCAGGCGGTCGCTGAGTTCGTTGATGCTCAGGTTATGCGCGGTCAGCCGGTCCGGGCTGATCGCGATCTCGACCTCATTCGGCGGGGCGCCGGAGATGTTGACCCGCGCCACGCCGGGGATGCGTTCGATCCGCCGCTTGAACTCGCGGTCGAGCATGTCGTACGCGCCGGTCAGGTCGATGGCACTGGCCAGGCGCACCTTCAGCACCGGGTCGTCACTGCTGGACCACTTGAACACGTTGTAGCGCTGCAGGTCGTCAGGCAGGTCGCTGCGGATCGCATCGATGCGCTCACGGGCATCAGAGGCCGCGATGGCGATGTCGCGGTCCCAGTCGGTGAACTCGATGAAGATGCTGGCGCCTTCGGAGGTGGCCGAGGAGCGCATGCGCTTGATCCCGGTCATCGTAGCCAGTGCTTCTTCGGTCGGCCGGATGATGTTGCGCTCGACCTCCTCTGGCGTGGAACCGGTGTACGGCACCTGCACGAACAGGAACGGTGCGGAGATGTCCGGCAGCGCTTCCAGCGGCAGCCGGAACGAGGCGATCAGGCCCACCACCGCCAACGACACGAAACACATGATCGTGGTGATGGGCCGGCGGATGGAGAACTCGGCAATGCTCATGCCGGCTCCTGTGCAGTGCCATGGCCGGTATCGGCAAGCGGCGGCTTGAGGTGGCGGCCGCGCTCGCGGTAGTAGGCATCGCCGCGACGGTCGAGCAGGTCGTACACCACCGGGATCACCACCAGCGTCAGCAGGGTGGAGACCAGCAACCCGCCGATCACGGTGATCGCCATCGGCGCGCGCACTTCGGCGCCCTCGCCCATCGCCACCGCCAGCGGCAGGAAGCCGAACAGCGTGCACAGCGTGGTCATGATGATCGGCCGCAGGCGCGAACGCGCCCCTTCCACCAGTGCCTCACGCTTGGGCACGCCCGCCTCGCGCAGCTGGTTGACCTTGTCGATCAGGATGATCGCGTTCTTGGTCACCAGGCCCACCAGCAGGATCAAGCCGATGAACACCACCACCGAGATCGGCTTGCCGGTCAGCATCAGGGCCAGGATCGCGCCGACCAGCGCCAGCGGAATGGTGAACAGGATGACGAACGGATGCAGCAGCGATTCGAACTGCGAGGCCATCACCAGGTACACCAGGAAGATGGCCAGGCCGAAGGCGAAGATCAGCGAGCGCGCCGAGTCGGCCAGCTCCTCACCCTGCCCGCCGATGTGCATGCCGACACCGGCCCCCAACGGCTGCTTGGCCACCATGTCCTGCACTTCGCGCACGGCGCCGCCCAGGTCGATGTCGCGCAGGTTGGCCGACACCACCGCCACGCGGGTCTGGTCGGCGCGATGGATCTCGCTCGGGCCGTTGGTGGCGATCACCTCGGCCACCGAATCCAGCGTCACCGGCCGGTTGCTGCCCGGATTGACGATCAGGCGGCGGATACTGTCCACGCTGGCCCGGTCACCTTCCTGGGCCCGCACCAGGACGTCGATCTTGCGGTCGCGGAAGCTGTAGCGCGTAGCCACGTCACCGCGCACCTTCTTGACCACCACATCGGCGATCTGCCGCGTGGTCAGGCCCAGGGCACCGGCGCGCTCCTGGTCGAAGCGGATCTGGATCTCCGGGAAGCCCTCTTCCACCGTGGATTTGACGTCGGCGTAGTGCGGGTTGTTACGCAGCATCGCGGCCAGTGCCTTGCCGGCCGTTTCCAGCGTGGCCATGTCCTGACCACGCAGTTCCACTTCCAGCGGTGTGGAGAAGCTGAACAGCGCCGGGCGGGCGAAATCGACCTGCACGCCAGGGTGCTGCTGCATCGATTCGCGCAGCCGCTCGGTGATCGCCGCTTCGGTGCGCGCGTTGCCGCCCCCGGCCATCACGACGGTCAACTTGCCGATGTTCTCGCCGCTTTCGGTCGGGCTGGCATCCAGACGGGTGCCGCTGCCACTGACGCCGTACAACGAGGCGATGCTGGCGTCCTTGGCGTGGGCCAGCTGCATCTCACGGACCAGCGCATCGGTCTGTTTCAGCGGCGTGCCGGCGGGCAGCTTGGCGGTCATTTCGAAGCGGTCCTGGGCTAACTGCGGGATGAGATCCGCACCCAGCATCGGCACCAGCGCCATCGTGCCGACGAAGGCCAGCGCGGCCAGGCCCAGCACCTTGCCCGGGTGGTGCAGCGCGCCCGGCAGCAGCTTGAGGTAACCGCGCTCGGCACCGGCGTAGGGCTTCATCGCCACATCGCTGGCCTTGCGCATCACCGGCCCGACCACGGCCACCAGGCCGCGCCAGACGCGGATCACCGACCACGCGATACCGAAACAGATCCAGCGCACCAGCGTGCCCACGCCCCGGCGGCTGCCGGCGACCGGCTTCAGCCAGCGGCTGTCCGGCTGCCAGGGCTGGTGCGCCGGTTCTTCGGGGAAGGCCAGCGGCGGGCGGCCCTTGAGCGAGCTCAGCATCGGGATCAGGGTCATCGACACCAGCAGCGAGATCGCAATCGCGATCGCCACGGTCAGCGCCTGGTCGCGGAACAGCTGGCCGGCGATGCCATCGACGAACACCAGCGGCAGGAACACCGCGATGGTGGTCAGGGTCGAGGCGACCACGGCCATGCTCACTTCACGGGTGCCGGCGATGGCCGCCTGCAGGATGCTCAGGCCACGTTCGCGCGCCTTGGCGATGCTCTCCAGCACCACGATGGAGTCATCCACCACCAGGCCGGTGGCCAGGGCCAGACCGCCCAGCGACATCACGTTCAAGCTCAGGCCGAGCTGGCCCATGAAGAAGAACGTGGTGATGATCGAGACCGGCAGCGACAGGCTGATCACGAACGTGCTCCAGCCGTCGCGCAGGAACAGGAAGATGATCAGGATGGCGAGGATGCCGCCGATCACCGCGTCCTTCTTGACGTCGCTGATGGCGTGTTCGATGAAGCGTGACTGGTCTTCAATCGTGGTCAGTTCGGCATCGCCGGGCACCTGGCCCTTGATCTGCTCCAGGCGCGCGCGCAGCGCTTCGGCGGTCGAGACCGTGTTGGCATCGCCCTCTTTGTAGATCGCCAGCTCGACCGCTTCCTTGCCGCCCAGGCGGATGATCGCTTCGCGTTCCTTGTAGCCCTGGCGCACGGTGGCGACATCCTTCAGCCGCACCGGCACGCCGTTGGCGATGTTGGTGGAACTGCTGCTGGATGCGCTCTGCGCGGCAGAGGCAGCGGCAACGGCGGCATCCGAGCCGGTCGAGGCGGCGATCGCGAACATCTGCTGCATCGCTGCATCGGCAGCGCTGCCGTTGCTGCTCTGCGTGGTCACCAGCAGGTTGCGGATGTCCTCCAGATCGGCGAACTGGTTGACCGTGCGCACCAGGTAGCGCTGCGAGCCTTCCTCCAGGCGGCCGCCGGAGATGTTGATGTTCTCTTCCTTGAGCCGCTTGATGACGTTGTCGATCGGCAGATTGAGCTGGGCCAGCTTCTGCTGGTCGATGTCGACCTGGATTTCATCCTCCAGACCGCCGCCCACCTTCACCGCAGCCACGCCGGTCACCGGCTCCAGCTTCTTCTTCAGGTCTTCATCGGCATAGCGGCGCAGCTCGGTGAGCTGGCGCACGGCCTCGGCATCGCTGGAAGGATCGGTTTTGGCCGAGATGACCAGGCGCATGATCGGCTCGGTAGACGGATTGAAGCGCAGCAGCACCGGAGACTTCGCCTCCAGCGGCAGGTTCAGCGCTTCCATCTTGTCGCGCACCTCCAGGCTGGCCTGGTCCATGTTGGTGCCCCAGGCGAATTCGAGCACGACATCGCTCTGCCCGGTACGCGAAATCGATTTGAGCTTGCGCAGGTTCTTGACCACACCCACGGCCTCTTCGACCGGCTCGGTGATCAGCGTTTCGATTTCCGCCGGGGCCGCACCGGTGTACTCGGTGCGCACGGTCAGGGTCGGGTAGCTCAGGTCGGGCAGCAGGTTGACCTTGAGATTGCCCAGCGCGATGAAGCCGAACAGCATCAGGGTGACGGTGAACATCGCGATGGTGACGCGGCGGCGGGTGGCGAATTCCACCAGGCCGCCGCCGTGGGCACCGGGGCGTTCGCCCTGGTGCGGATCGTTGCCGTGGTCGTTGCCGGCCGCTGTCATTGACGGCTCTCCGCCTTGGCCGGTGCCGGCTTGGCAGCAGCGGTGGCGGCCGGCTTGGCGCCGATCACCTGCACCGCGGTGCCGTCGCGCAGGGCAACCTTGCCTGCAGTGACCACCTGATCGCCTGCGGCCAGACCCTCGCGGATCTCCACCCACGGGCCTTCGGCATAGCCGAGCTTGACCGGCACGCGCGCGGCCTTGCCATCGCGAACGCGGAACACCGCCGGCTCACCATCGTCGAGCAGCGCCAGGCGCGGCACCACCAAGGCATCGGCGCGCTGGTCATAGTCGATCCGGATGCGGCCGAACATGCCCGGCTGCAGGCCTTCAGCATCTTCGCCAAAGCCGCTGACCACGCGGAACGTGCCGCTGCCGGCATCGACCACCGGCGAGATGCGGTCCACCGTGCCCGGGAAGGTCTTGCCCGGCAGCGCATCGGCGAGCAGCGTCACCGGCTGGCCCGGACGCAGCGTGGCCAGCTCGCGCTCGGGCACGTTGAGCGTAGCTTCCAGGCGCGAGTTGTCGACGATGCGGAAGATCGGCGTGTTGATCTGCACGAAGTTGCCGGTCTTGATCGAGCGCGAGGCGATCACGCCCGAGATCGGCGCGATCACCGTGGTGTAGGACAGTTCCAGCGTGGCCAGCCGGTACTGCGCGCGGACGTTCTCCAGGTCGTACTTGATCTGGTCGACATCGGCGGCGCTGACCATCTGCTGGCCCACCAGTTTCTGGGCGCGCTGGTAGTTGTTCTCCAGCTTGCGCATCTGCGCTTCGCTCTGCGCCACGGCCAGGCGCGCACGGTCCGGATCCAGCCGCACCAGCGGCTGCCCGGCACGCACCTGCTGCCCCTCTTCGACCAGCACCGCCAGCGCGACGCCGGAGGTCTTGGCGACCACCTGCGATTCGCCACGCGGCTCCAGTGCGGCCGTACCGGTGTAGCTGGCAGCGACGGCGCGACGGCTGGCCGCGACGGCTTCGACGGGGACCGCATCGACCTTCTTCTCGGCCTTGCCGTCCTTCTCGGCCGCGTTGGCTTCGGCCGGGCCGGCGCCACCGCAGCCGCTGAGCAGCAGGGTGGAGGTGATCAGCAGTGCAGCGGCACAGCGTCCGGTGCGGCCGAGCAGGAATGATTGTCGCGACATCGTCGTGTCCCTAAGGATGCGTGGGCAGGTGTGGTAGCAAAGTAATTCACCACGTCACGACCACACCATATCCCAAAGGTCATGGTGACCTGCGGCGATGGCCTCCCCCGGCCCGGTTTCAGCTAGATGAAATGGCAGGCTATACTCGGCCCAGTTCCGTACCCCACGCCGGAACGACCAGACCCGTTTATCGGAAAAGGACATCATGCGCCCGCAGCCGCTCGCCGCTTGTCTCGTTCTGGCCGTCCTCCTGCCCCTCGGGGCCGCCGCACAGGCCGCAACACCCGCTCCTGCAGTCCCTGCCACCCCCGCTCCGGCCGCCACCGCGCCGGCGCCTGCCGCCGTCACCGGCCGGTTCGACAATGGCCGGGTCCTGGCCTATACGTGCCAGGGGTGCCACGGCATCACCGGGTACAAGAACGCCTATCCCAGCTACAAAGTGCCCAAGATCGGCGGGCAGACCCGTGAGTACCTCAGCCAGGCGCTGACCGAGTACCGCCACGGCAAGCGCAAGCATCCGACGATGCAGGCGCAGTCGATGAGTTTCAGCGAACAGGAGATCGCCGATCTCGCTGTTTACCTGTCCACCGTCAAATAAGCGCGCTCATGTCGAAAGCCACGCCACTCCAGCGTTACGCCATCGCCCTGTCCGTTGCCCTGCTGATGACTGCGTGTTCGCAGTCTCAGGTGGAGAACAGCGCAGATTCCGCCGCCGATCCGGGCCACGCCAGTGGTGAACACGGGTCCGGCTCCTCCGCCGGCCTGCCGGCCGGCCGCATCGCCGCCGGTGAGGCGCGTGCCCAGGTCAAGGGCAAAGCCACCGGCCAGAGCTGCATCGATTGCCACGGCGCCGACGGCAACAAGCCGATCGACCCGACCTACCCGAAGCTGGGTGGGCAGTACGGGGATTACCTGGCGCACAGCCTGCAGGCCTACCGCGCGGGGGATCGCCAGCACGCGCTGATGACCCCGCAGGCGACCGACCTGAGCGACCAGGACATCGCCGACCTGGCCGCGTATTTCGGCTCACGCCCAACCCAGTTGCGGGATCTGCACGGCCTGAAATGACGACGGTAGCGCCGACCGTTGGTCGGCGGCCTTCCATCCGGCCCCACGAAGCCCTGACAGGCAGAGCCGACCGTTGGTCGGCTGCGCTTCGTTCGGGCGCCATGAACCTCTGACGCCAGCCGACCAACGGTCGGCTCTACAGGTGAGGCGACCAACGGTCGGCGTTACGCGTGCGGCGGACCAGCGGTCGGTGCCATACGTCCCGTACCGTCAAGCCGACCAACGGTCGGCTCTACGTCGATCACCGGGTCAGGCGTCCAGTTCTTCCCAGCGCGCGTACGCGGCGTCCAGCTCAGCCTGGACCTTGGCAAGCTTCGCGTTGTGCGCGGCCATGTCCGCGGCGCTGCGCTGATAGAACGCCGGGTCGTTCATCGCGGCGGTGAGGCCTTCGACGTCCTTCTCCAGCGTTTCGATCTTCAGCGGCAGCTGTTCCAGCTCGCGCGCGTCCTTGTAGCTCAGCTTGCGCTTGGCCTCGGCCGGCGCGGCAGCGGCAGCCGCCGCAGCAACCGGCTTGGCCGCCACCACGGGCGCAGCGGCGGCCGCGGCGGCCACGCGTGCAGCGTGGCGCTGCCAATCGGTATAGCCGCCCACGTACTCGCCGACCACGCCGTCCCCTTCCATCACCATCGTGGAAGTGACCACGTTGTCCAGGAAGTCACGGTCATGGCTGACCAGCAGCAACGTGCCGGTGTAATCGCTCAGCAGCTCTTCCAGCAGCTCAAGCGTTTCCACGTCCAGGTCGTTGGTCGGTTCATCCATCACCAGCAGGTTGGACGGCTGCGCGAACAGCTTGGCCAGCAGCAGGCGGTTGCGCTCGCCACCGGACAGGCGGGTGATCGGTGCGCGGGCGCGCTCGGGCGAGAACAGGAAGTCCTGCAGGTAGGCGTGCACATGCTTGCGCTTGCCGTTGAACTCGATGAAATCGCGGCCTTCGGCCACGTTCTCGATCGCGGTCCAGTCTTCGCGCAGCACGGCACGGTACTGGTCGAAATACGCGATCTGCAGGTTGGTGCCGGCACGCACTTCGCCGCTCTGCGGCTGCAGATCCCCCAGCAGCAGCTTGAGCAGCGTGGTCTTGCCGCTGCCGTTCGGCCCGATCAGGCCGATACGGTCGCCGCGCAGGATCACGGTGCTGAAGTCCTTGACCATCACACGCTCGCCGAAGGCGAACGAGATGTCCTTGACGTCGATGACCTTCTTGCCGGAGTTCTCCGCCTGCGCCGCTTCCATGCGCACGTTGCCGCCCAGTTCGCGGCGCTGCGAGCGATCGTTGCGCATCGCCTTGAGGCGGCGCACACGGCCTTCGTCGCGGGTGCGCCGGGCCTTGATGCCCTGGCGGATCCAGATTTCTTCCTGGGCCAGCAGCTTGTCGAAGCGCGCGTTTTCCTGCGCCTGCGCGTTCATGCGCTCTTCGCGGCGGCGCTCGTAGTTGGCCCAGTCGCCCGGCCAGCTGGTGACCTGGCCGCGGTCGATCTCGACGATGCGGGTGGCCAGTGCACGCAGGAAGCGACGGTCATGGGTGACGAACACCACGCTGCCGTTCCAGTTCTTGAGGAACATTTCGAGCCAGTCGATGGCTTCGATGTCCAGGTGGTTGGTCGGCTCGTCGAGCAGCAGCAGGTCCGGCGAGGACACCAGCGCGCGGCCCAGCAGCACGCGGCGCTTCATGCCGCCGGACAGGCGCGCGAATTCGGCATCGCCGTCCAGGTCGAGCTTGGTCAGGGTTTCGCTGACGCGCTGGTCCAGGCCCCAGCCGTTGGCGGCATCGATCTTGGCCTGCACGGCCGAGAGCGCATCACCGTCGAAATCCTCGGCCATGCTCAGGTGATGGAACTCGGCCAGCCACTGGCCCAGCTCGCCCAGGCCATCGGCAACCACATCGAACACGCTGCCGGCGGCACCGTGCGGGACCTCCTGTTCCAGGCGGGTGATGCGCACCCCCTGCTGCACGCGGACTTCGCCGTCATCGGGCTTGTGATCGCCGGACAGCAGTTTGAGCAGGGTCGATTTGCCGGCGCCGTTGCGGCCGATCAGGGCGATACGCTCGCCCGGCTCGATCGACAGTTCGGCTTTTTCCAGCAACAGGGGGCCGCCGACGCTGAAGTCGACGTTTTGCAGAGTAATCAGAGGCATCCGACCATTGTACGGTCTGGCGATGCGCGGCGTCGCTTACTGCTGACCGAACGCGTCCGCAGCCAGCCCCAGCAACGCCCCCAGCACCGGCGGCACCCGCTTGCCGGGATGGCGTACCAGCCACAGCTGGCGCGACATGGGCGGCAGCGGCGTTTTCACCACGGTCAGCGTCCCCAGCGCGAGCAGATCGGCGACCGCATGCCGCGACAGGCACGCCAGACCTAGCCCGGCTGCCGCCGCCTGTTTGATCGCCTCGGTGCTGCCCAGCTGCATGGCGCGGGCGAAGTGGTGCAGGTGCGGCAACAGCGCCTGTTCGACCGCCTCGCGGGTGCCCGAGCCCGGCTCGCGCAGCAGCCAGCGGGCCTGTGCCAGCGCCGCGACATCCATGCGGGCGGTCCCCGGCCCTGTCGCGGCCACGATGACCAGGTCGTCGCGTTGCCACGGCAGCACCTGCAGGCCACTTTCGTGGCAGGGCCCTTCAATCAGGCCCAGATCCACCTCCAGGCGCTGGACCGCCGCGACGACGTCGGCGCTGTTGCCGATCCGCAGGTCCACCTGGGCCTGGGGGTTGTCGGCCAGCAGCGTGGCGACGCGGGGCGGCAGCAGGTAGTTGCCGATCGTGGTGCTTGCCCCGAGGCGCAGCAGCAGGCGCTGCGCACCGGACGCGACCTGCCCGACCCCGGCCAGCCGCTCCAGATCGGCCGCGGCCACCAGCAGCGCGCGGGCGGGATCCAGCAGCGCCCGACCCTGCGGGTTGAGGATCAGCCGGCGCCCGATGCGGTCGAACAGCGGGCTGGCCAGCTGGCTTTCCAGTTCATTGAGCGCTGCGCTCGTGGCCGATTGCGACAAGGCCAGCTGCGCCCCTGCCGCAGCCGTGGTGCCGGCGTCGGCGATCGCCACGAACACCTGCCATTGGCGGAGGGTGAGGTGCATGACGGCCATTAACGCACCAAACAGGTCGAAATAACAGAAACAATGCGTTTTACAGGTTTATGCGCGGGGCGCAGGCTATCGCTGTGATCTGACTGGAGCTACCCGTGAACACCCCTGCAGCCGCCCTGCCCTCACCCACTACCGCCCAGCGCTGGCGCGGCCGCCTTCCCGGGCTTCTGCTGACCGGCGCCGTGGCTGCAGCGGCCATGGGACTGGCGCCGCTGCCGTGGCTGCAGAGGCACGGCATCAGCGCGCTGACCCTGGCCATCGTGCTCGGCATCGCGCTGGGCAACACGCTTTACCCACGGCTGGCGGCTTCGGCCGGTGCCGGCGTTGGCTTCTCCAAGCACTGGCTGCTGCGTGCGGGCATCGTGCTGTACGGCCTGCGCCTGACCTTCCAGGATATCGGCCAGGTCGGTGTCGGCGGGGTGCTGACCGATGCGCTGGTGCTGACCAGTACCTTCGCGCTGGCGTGGTGGGCCGGCACGCGCTGGTTCGGCCTCGACAGGGAGAGCGCCCTGCTGATCGGTGCCGGCAGCTCGATCTGCGGTGCGGCCGCGGTGATGGCGGCCGAGCCGGTGGTGCGCGGGCGCGCGGACCAGGTGACCGTGGCGGTCTCCACCGTGGTGGTGTTCGGCACGCTGGCGATGTTCCTGTACCCGGCGCTGTACCAGCTCAACCTTGCCCACGGGTGGATCCCGATGGACACCCAGGCCTACGGCGTGTTCACGGGCTCGACCGTGCACGAAGTCGCCCAGGTGGTCGCCGCCGGCCGCGCGGTCAGCGAGGGGGCTGCCGACACGGCCGTGATCGCCAAGATGGTGCGGGTGATGATGCTGGCCCCGTTCCTGATCGGGCTGTCGATGCTGCTCGCACGCGGTGGCGTGCCGGGTGCGTGCGGCCAGCGCGCGAAGATCGTGGTGCCGTGGTTCGCGTTCGGCTTCGTCGCGGTGGCCGGGCTCAACTCGCTGCAGATGCTGCCGGCCGCCATCGTCAGCGCGGCGATCGATCTGGACACCGTGCTGCTGGCCATGGCCATGGCCGCGCTTGGCCTGACCACGCATGTGTCGGCCCTGCGCAAGGCCGGTATGAAGCCGCTGCTGCTGGCGCTGCTGCTGTTTGGTTGGCTGCTGGCGGGCGGGCTGGGGATCAACCTGGGCATGCGCGCACTGCTGGGCTGAGGCACGCCGGGCGGACTTCTGCGACACTATCGCATGTCTGAATTCTCCTCCCTGCCGCTGAAACCAGCGCTGCTGCCCGGCATCGATGCCATGGGCTATACCTCGCTCACCCCCGTGCAGGCCCAGAGCCTGCCGGCCATCCTTGAGCGCCGCGATGTCATCGCACAGGCCCCGACCGGCAGCGGCAAGACCGCGGCTTTCGGGCTGGGCCTGCTGCAGGCGCTGGACCCGTCGGTGACCCGCGCCCAGGCGCTGGTGCTGTGCCCGACCCGCGAACTGGCCGATCAGGTCGGCAAGCAGATCCGCAAGCTGGCGACCGGCATTCCGAACCTCAAACTGCTGGTGCTGACCGGCGGCATGCCGCTGGGCCCGCAGCTGGCCTCGCTGGAAGCGCACGATCCGCAGGTCGTGGTCGGCACCCCCGGGCGCATCCAGGAACTGGGCCGCAAGCGCGTGCTGCACCTGGGCGGCGTCACCACCCTGGTGCTGGATGAAGCCGACCGCATGCTCGACATGGGCTTTGAGGAGCCGATCCGCGAGATCGCCGGGCGCACCAGCAAGGACCGCCAGACGCTGTTGTTCTCGGCGACGTTCCCGGATGAGATCCGCGAGATCGCCCGCGTGCTGCTGCGCGACCCGGTGGAAGTGACCGTGGAAGGCGCCGACCATGCGCCGGCCATCCGCCACCTGTTCTGCGAGACCGAGCTGGCACTGAAGCAGAAGGCGCTGGCCGGCCTGCTGCTCAAGTACACGCCCGAATCGGCCGTGGTGTTCTGCAACACCCGCCGCGATGTCGACGATGTCGCCATTTCGCTGCAGCAGTTCGGCTTCTCCGCGCTGCCGCTGCACGGCGAGATGGAACAGCGCGACCGCGACGAAGTGCTGGTGCGCTTCGCCAACCGCAGCTGCAACGTGCTGGTCGCCAGCGACGTGGCCGCGCGCGGGCTGGATGTGCAGGACCTGGCGGCGGTGATCAATTACGAGCTGCCGACCGACATCGAAACCTATGAGCATCGCGTGGGCCGTACCGGTCGCGCCGGTGCGACCGGCTTGGCGATCAGCCTGGTGACGCATCGCGAGCGCAACCGCGCCGATGCGCTCGAAACCGCACAGCGCAAGCCGCTGGACTGGCAGAAGACGCCGCTGGCCACGGCCCGCCCGCCGGTGCTGCCGCAGGCGGCAATGACCACGCTGCGCATCGATGGTGGCAAGACCGACAAACTGCGCCCGGGCGACATCCTGGGGGCGCTGACCGGCGATGCCGGGCTGGCCGCCAAGTACATCGGCAAGATCGATATCTACGCCACGCGCTCGTATGTCGCCATTGCGCGCGAGCAGGCCGGCCGGGCGATCGCCCAGCTGGAGGCCGGCAAGATCAAGGGCCGCCGGTTCCGCGTACGCAAGATGGATGTCTGAGCGGTAGAGCCGACCGTTGGTCGGCTGATCGCTTCACGCATTGGGTAGAGCCGACCGTTGGTCGGCTGCACTTGCGTTGGGGCGTTTGAGGTGCCGGCCAGCGGCCGGCACTACCAGTGCCGGCGCGCCGTCTGGAATCAGTACACCAGGTTCGCCAGCAGCGGCACGTCACTCGTCCAGCGCTCGCGGCCGCCAAGCCCGGCCAGTTCCACCAGCACGGCCGCGCCGACCACCTCCACCTGCAGCTGGCGGGCCAGCGACAACGCCGCCAGCAGGGTGCCGCCCGTGGCGAGCACATCATCGATCACCAGCACGCGTGCACCGGCCGGCAAGGCATCGGCGTGCACTTCGATGCTGTCGGTGCGGTATTCCAGGGTGTAATCCTGGCGCAGCACCTTGCCCGGCAGCTTGCCCGGCTTGCGCACCGGGACGAAGCCCACGCCCAGCACCCGCGCCATGGCCGCGCCGAGGATGAAGCCGCGCGACTCGATCCCCATCACCGCCTGCAGGTTGGCATCGCGCCAGGGCGCGACCATCGCATCGATGGCGGCAGCGAAATCCGGGCCGTCGGCGAGCAGCGGCATGACGTCCTTGAACAGGATGCCCGGCTTGGGGAAATCGGCGATGTCGCGCAGGCGGCCGGCCCAGGCGGGCGTGGCGGAAGACTCGGTCATGGGGTTGGAAACGAACAGGGTGGCATAGGGTAAACGCTTCGGCGCGGGGCTGCCGGTCGCCGGCGCCTGGGCATTGCTGCGTTCCAGCAATGACATCGTCCGCTCACCTCGAATTCGCACACACGTGCGATAATCGCCCTAACTGGTTGTTCACCTCGCTTCCGCGATAAGCAGCGAAGCGACCCATGGTCCCCGCCACGCACGGCGCGCGCGGGCCTGACCGGTGCCGGTCGGCACCGGATTTCCTGTAGAGGTTCATGCAACGTGGACGAGAACACGAAACCGTCGGCCCTGGGCCGCACTCTGGTGGTCATTCTTGGCATCGTGGTGATGCTGTTCGGGCTTGCCCTGCTGGTAGGCGGCATCCGCCTGGTCCAGCTCGGCGGCAGCTGGTACTTCCTGCTGATGGGCGGCGGTTCGCTGCTGGCCGGCCTGCTGCTGGTCCTGCGACGTCCGCTCGGCGCGGCACTGTATGCGGTGGCCTTCATCGCCACCGTGGTGTGGGCCCTGGCCGATGCCGGGCTGGCGTTCTGGCCGCTGGTCTCGCGGCTGGTGATGCCTGCCGTACTGGCGATGCTGGTGGCGCTGGCCTGGCCGGCGCTCAAGCGCAGCCGCGGGCAGCCCGCCGGGCGCGGGGCCTATGCCGTCGCTGCCCTGCTGCTGGTCGGCCTGCTGGGCACAGCGGTCTCCGCCTTCCAGCCGCGTCCGGTCGTTACCGCGCAGGGCGCGCGCCCGGCCGTCGTGCCGGTCGCCAAGGGCAGCGAACAGCGCGACTGGATGCACTGGGGCAACACCACCGCCGGCACCCGCTTCGCCGCGCTGGACCAGATCACACCGGCCAACGTGGCCCAGCTGCAGGTCGCCTGGACCGCACACACCGGCGATGTGCCGCAGAGCGATGGCTTCGGCGCCGAAGACCAGCTCACGCCGCTGCAGATCGGGCAGACCCTGTACCTGTGCACGCCGCACAACCGGGTGATCGCGATGGATGTGGACAGCGGCCAGCAACGCTGGGCGTTCGATCCCAAGGCCACCGCACCGAACTGGCAGCGCTGCCGCGGACTGGGCTACTTCGATGCCAGCCTGCCCTTGAGTGGCGTACCCACCGTGGCGGCTGCTGCCCCGGCGGCGCCTGCGCCCGAAGCCCCGCAATCACCGGCGGCCGCCGTCGCCGGTAGCGCGCCGGCGATCTGCGAAAAGCGGATCCTGATGACCTCCATCGATGCGCGCCTGTTCGCGCTGGATGCGGCCACCGGCGCGCCGTGCACCGATTTCGGCGACAACGGCGTGGTCGACCACAAGCAGGGCATGGGCGAGATCAAGCCCGGCTTCTACACCCTCACCGCCGCACCGCTGGTGGCCGGTGAGCTGGTGATCGTGGGCGGCCGCGTGGCCGACAACATCGAGGTCGGCGAGCCGTCCGGCGTGGTGCGCGCCTACAACGTGCGTACCGGTGCGCTGGCATGGGTCTGGGACCTTTCCAGGGAAACCCCGGAAGTGCCGCTGGATCCCTCGATCCATTACACCCGGGCCACCCCGAATGTGTGGACCTCGATGGCCTATGACCCGCAGCTGGGCCTGGTCTATCTGCCCACCGGCAACACCACGCCGGACCAGTGGGCCGGCGAGCGCACCCCGCAGGATGACAAGTACAGCTCGGCGGTGGTGGCGCTGGATGTAGCCACCGGTAAAGAGCGCTGGGTGTACCAGACCGTGCATCACGATCTGTGGGATTACGATCTGCCCGCACAGCCGACCCTGACCGACGTGCCCGATGGCAAGGGCGGCACCCTGCCCGCCCTGCTGCAGGTTACCAAGGCCGGGCAGGTGTTCATGCTCAACCGCGCCACCGGCCAGCCGATCACCGAGGTGCGCGACATCAAGGCGCCGCAGGGCAAGGCCGATGGTGAGCGTTATTCCCCGACCCAGCGGCTGTCGGTCGGCCTGCCGCAGATCGGTGCGCAGACCCTGGCCGAATCGGACATGTGGGGCGCCACGCCGATCGATCAGATGCTGTGCCGCATCCAGTTCAAGGGCTTCCGCTACGAGGGCATGTTCACCCCGCCGGGCGAAGACCTCGCGCTGCAGTGGCCCGGTTCGCTGGGCGGCATGAACTGGGGCAGCGCATCGGTGGATCCGACCACCGGCTACCTGTTCGTCAACGACATGCGCCTGGGCCTGTGGACCAAGCTCATTCCGCGCGCGCAGATGACCGAAGGCGCCGGCGGCGTGGAAATGGGCGCCGCCTCGCAGACCGGCACGCCGTATGGCTCGCTGCGCGATCGCTTCCTGTCCAAGCTGGGCATCCCGTGCCAGCAACCGCCGTTCGGCACGATGTCGGCGATCAACCTGGCCACGCACGAGCTGGTCTGGCAGGTGCCGGTCGGCACGGTCAAGGACACCGGGCCGATGGGCATCAAGATGCGCCTGCCGATTCCGATCGGCATGCCGACCCTGGGCGGCTCGCTGGCCACGCAATCGGGTCTGCTGTTCTTCGCGGGCACCCAGGATTACTACCTGCGCGCCTACGACAGCCGCACCGGCGAAGAAGTGTGGAAAGCCCGCATGCCGGTAGGCAGCCAAGGCACGCCGATCACGTATGTATCGCCGAAGACCGGCCGCCAGTACGTGGTGATCTCGGCCGGTGGCGCACGCCAGTCGCCGGATCGTGGTGACTACGTGATCGCCTACGCGTTGCCGGCCACGCGCTGATTCGCGCGCGCCACGGTCCACCGACCGTGGCGCGGCGGCTTCGCTTCGCCGCGTGCAGCCCTTACCATGCACGATCACCGAGCACGAATCACCGCCATGTCTGCCGCACCTCCCAGCCGTCGTCCCAAGCGCGCCCCTGCCCCACCGCAGGATCGCGGGCTCAGCCACGAGCTGATGCAGCAGATCCAGGACAACCAGGGCGATCCGGATTTCATGACGTCCCTTGGCCGTGGCCTGGTCGTGCTGAGTGTGTTTTCGCAGCACCCGCGCGAAGTGACGATGTCGCAGATCAGCACCGAAACCGGTATTTCGCGCGCGGCCGTGCGGCGCGTGCTGTACACACTGGAGAAGCTGGGCTACGTGGGTGAGCAGGGCCGTGGCTTCGTGCTGCTGCCGCGCGTGCTCGGCATTGGCGGCGCCTACGTGGCCTCTTCGTCGATGACCGCTGCTGCCCAGCCCGTGCTGGATGCGCTTCGCGACGACCTGCATGAGTCGTGCTCGCTGGGCGTGCTCGACGGTGATGATGTGCTTTACGTGGCCCGCGCTGAAACAGTTCGGATCATGTCGATCGGCCTGCGCGCCGGCAGCCGCCTGCCGGCGTACTGCACCTCGATGGGCCGCGTGCTGCTCGCGGCATTGCCGCGCGACACGCTGGAAAGCTACCTGGAGCGCAATCCGTTGCGGCCCCGCACCGAGCGCACCGTCACGCGCATGGAGGACTTCCTGGAGATGCTCGATCGCGTGCGCCGCGATGGTGTTTCCCTGGTGGACCAGGAACTGGAGATCGGCCTGCGCTCGATCGCCGTACCGGTGCATGCACGCAATGGCACCGTGGTGGGCGCCCTCAACATCGGCACCCAGGCCGGGCGCATCAGCTTGGGCGTCATGCAATCGCAGCTGCTGCCGCGGCTGCGCGAAGCGGCCCAGCGGCTGGGCAACCTGCTGCACTGAGGCGGGGTTGTCTGGCGTTGTGGGGTTGCCGGCCAGCGGCCGGCACTACCGGTGCGTCGGTAGCCGACGATGGCGTCGGTGGCCGGCGATGCCGTCACCCGGTCTGTTCGCCCGCCTGCTCTTCGAGGATCGGCCTGGCCAGCGCGAAGGCGTGATTGGCGGCAGGTACGCCACAGTAGATCGCAGCCTGCAGCAAGGCTTCCTTGATCTCGTCCGGGGTGACGCCGTTGTTGCGGGCGGCGCGGATGTGCAGCTTGAACTCTTCGTCGTGACCCAGCGCCACCATCATCACGATGGTCAACAGCGAGCGGGTATGCCGCGGCAGGCCCTCGCGCGTCCAGACCGTGCCCCACGCCGTGCGCGTGATGAAGGCCTGGAACTCCTCGGTGAAATCGGTGCGTGCCTGCAGCGAGCGCTCTACGTGCGCGTCACCGAGCACGGCGCGGCGTACGGCGAGGCCGGCTTCGTATCGTTCCTGTTCGTCCATTGTGGGCTGCTCGTTGTGAGGTGGGGGCGTGCCGACCATCGGTGGCCGGTCAGCGAAGATGGGCGGCGAGCGCTGCTGTGAACGCCACGGCGGATTCGATGTTGCAGATGTGGCGCCCGGGCACAGTGATGGCGTGGCCATCGGCCACACCCTGCGCGATGGCGTCCAGATCCGCCGGCGGGCACACCGGATCATCGTCGCCGGCGATCGCCAGTGTCGGCACCTGGATGCGCCCCAGCTGATCGCGGAAGTCGGCCGTGGCCACGGCATGGCAGCAGCCGATGTAACCGCCCACGTCCGTGGCAACGAAGCGCTGCAGGATGTCCTCCACCACGGCCGGCTCCGCCTGCGCGAAGGCCGGGGTGAACCAGCGCTCGGCCGTTCCCTCGCGCAGCGGCAGCAGGCCGTCGCGTTGCACCTGGGCAATGCGTGTGTTCCAGCTTTCCGGCGTGCCGATCTTCGCGGCCGTGGCGGCTACGGTCAGCGTGTGCAGGCGCTCGCCGGCATGCACGCCCAGCCATTGCCCGGTCAGGCCGCCGATGGAAAGCCCGCAGAAATGGCTGCGCTCCACACCCAGGTGGTCCCACAGCGCAACCACGTCCGCGCCCAGCCCGGCGACGCTGTACAGGCCCGGGGCGGCGCTGGACTGGCCATGCCCGCGGCGGTCATAGCGCAGGATACGGAACCGTGCCGACAGCGCATCGACCTGCCGGTCCCACATGTGCAGGTCGGTGCCCAGCGAGTTGCAGAACGTCAACCACGGCGCATCGACCGCCCCATCGATGCGGTAATGCAGGCGGTGCGATTCCAGCTCAAGAAACGGCATGCAACACTCCAGAAAATGATTGGATCAACGCTGCGCCAGTACGCGGTCGATCCAGGTATCGGCCATGCCGCGCCAGCTGTCGGGTGCGAACAAAGCGTCCAGTTGCGTGGGCGACAACTGCGCGGTGACCTCGGGGATCTGCGCGAGCACGTCACGCAGGTGCTGGTGCTGCGCAAGAGCCTGGCGCGCGGCGTGTTCCACCAGCGCGTGTGCAGCAGACTTTCCCATTACTTCGGACAGCGTCACCGCCACCGCCTCGGCATAGAGCAGGCCGCCGTGGCTGTCCAGGTGCTGCTGCATGCGTGCGCGGTCAAGCTGCAGGCCCTGCAGCACTACCGTTACCTGGGCCAGGCTGCCAGCGCACAGGCGCACGATCTCGGGCACGGTTTCCCACTCGGCATGCCACTGCCCAGCGGCGCGCTCGTGCGGCTGCGGCATCGCCACGAACAGCGTGGACAGCAGACCCGGCACCCGGCTGGCCGCCGCGATCGCCGCCACGCAGCCGACCGGGTTGCGCTTGTGCGGCATGGCCGAAGAACCGCCCTTGCCCTCGCCGGCCGGCTCGAACGCCTCGGCCACTTCGGACTGCATCAGCAGCACGATATCGGTGGCGATCTTGCCCAGCGTGCCGGTCAATAAGGCGAACGCGCTGCCGAACTCGGCCACGCGATCGCGTGCGGTGTGCCAGGGCAAGGAAGGCACCGGCAACCCAAGCTCCTCGCCCAGCGCCTGGGCCACGTCCAGGCCGCGCGTCTGCAGCGATGCCAACGTGCCCGCGGCACCGCCGAACTGCAGCACCAGCGTATCGGCATGCAGGGCCTGCAGGCGACGCCGGCTGCGCTGCAGTGCATCGAGCCAGCCGGCGGCCTTCAGGCCGAAGGTCACCGGCACCGCCTGCTGCAGCAGCGTGCGGCCGGGCAAACCGGTACCGCGTTCGGCATCGGCCAATCCCGCCACGGCATCGCAGAGCAGCTGCAGGCGGTCCTGCACCCAGCCCAGTGCGGCGCGCAACTGCAGCACCGCGCCGGTGTCGATGATGTCCTGGCTGGTCGCGCCCCAATGCACCCACCGCGCTGCCTCGGCGCTGTCGCGTGCCACCTGCGCGGTCAACGCCTTGACCAGCGGAATGGCGGGATTGCCGGCCAGCGCCGTTGCACGGCCCAGCGCTGACACGTCATACAGCGCGGCCTGGCACGCCGCTTCGATCGGCCCCAACGCCGCGGCGGGGATCACCGCACAGCGCACCTGCGCCCGTGCGAGCGCGGCTTCAACATCGAGCATCGCCTGCAACCGCGCGGTGTCGGTGAACACCGCATCGACCTCCGGCGCACCGAACAGGCCACCGAGCAGGGAGTAGGAATCGCTCATCACGCGCCATCCATTCACAGTAGGAACCAGCTTACCCGCGCGCGGTCGGCGCGACGTGCAGGGCGGGCTCAGTAATCAAAGAAGACCGTTTCCAGCTCACCCTGCATGCGCACGTCCCAGTGGTACAGGCCATTGCCCTGGGCCTGTGCGATGAGGGTGGCGCGGCGCTCGGCCGGCACCAGGGCCAGGATCGGATCCTCGGCAGTGCCGGGGGCGTCGCTGAAATACAGGCGCGCACTGGCCGCCCGCAGCAGGCCGCGCATGAACACCAGCACCATCAGGTGCGGCGCCTGCGCCTGGCCCTTTGGCCCTGCGACGCTGCCCGGGCGCACCGTGGTGAAGGCAAAGCGCCCCTGCTCATCGGTCGGCACTCGGCCCCAGCCGTCGAACGCTGGATCGTGATCGGCATGCCGCGGGTCTTCCGGGTGCGCATAGATGCCCTGCGCATCGGCCTGCCAGATTTCCAGCACGGCATCGGACACGGGAACGCCCAGGCCATCGAACACCTGCCCCTGCACCTGCACGCGCTCACCCTGCGCCTGTGCCGGTGCGATATCGGTGCGGTACAGCGGTTCCAGGCCCAGGCGGTAGTACGGGCCCACGGTTTGCCACGGAGTGGATTGGAAACTCATCTGCTTACTCCCACACGGTCATTTTGCGGCCGCGCAGGACGATATCGAAACGATAGCCCAGCGCGAATTCGTTCTCGGTGTTTTCCCAATCGAACGAAGACACCATGCGCGCGCGGGCCTTGTCATCGTCCACGCAGTTGTAGATCGGATCGAACGCCAGCAGCGGATCGCCGGGGAAGTACATCTGGGTGACCAGACGCTGCCCGATGCCCTCGCCATGCAGCGAGAAATGGATGTGCGCCGGCCGCCACGCGTTGAAGTGGTTGCGCCACGGATACGCGCCCGGCTTGATGGTGGTGAAGCGGTAGCGACCGTGATCATCGGTGAGCACCTGGCCGGTACCGGTGAAGTTGGGGTCCAGCGGTGCGTCGTGCTGGTCGCCCTTGTGCAGGTAGCGGCCGGCGGCGTTGCACTGCCACACCTCGACCACGCGGTTGCGGACCGGGCGCCCGTTCTCATCCAGCACCCGGCCACTGACCACGATGCGCTCGCCCAGCGGCTGGCCCTTGAAGCCGGCGGTCAGGTCGGCCGCGTGCTTGCCCAGGGTGATGCGGTCCAGGGCGGGCCCGGTCACTTCGGACAACGTGGCCGGAATCCGGATCGGATCGCGCCCCGGGCCGCGCAGGCGCGTGGAGGCATACGGCAGATGGATGCGGTCCGGCTGGGTGCCGGGATACGGCCTGCGGTAACCGCGCAGGTCAGTGGGATCGCTCATGGCGTACTCCAGTTGGCGGGCGGCCGGAAGACCGCGGCTGTGGTGCTACGGCACGCTGCCACGCCGAGGCGACAGCGGCCGTGAAGCGGAAAAGTGGAAAACGGATTCAGACGCGCTCGATCGCCAGCGCCACGCCCTGGCCGACACCGATGCACATGGTGGCCAGGCCGCGTCGGCCACCGCTGGCCTCCAGCTGGCGCAGCAGTGTGAGTGCCAGCCGCGCGCCGCTCATGCCCAGCGGATGACCGAGCGCGATGGCGCCGCCGTTGGCATTGACGTGCGCGGCATCGTCGGCGAGCCCAAGCTCGCGCAGGCAGGCCAGCCCCTGCGAGGCGAAGGCCTCATTGAGCTCGATCGCATCGAAATCGCCGATGCCCAGGCCCAACCGGGCCAGCAGGCGCCGGGTGGCCGGCACCGGACCCATGCCCATGATCGCCGGCTCCACGCCGGCGCTGGCAAACCCGAGGATGCGCGCGCGCGGCGTCAGCCCCAGCGCCTGTACCTGCGCACCGGAGGCCAGCAGCAATGCGGCCGCACCATCGTTGATGCCCGAGGCATTGCCGGCCGTGACGGTGCCCGGCTGGCGGAACAGCGGCTTGAGCCTGGCCAGCGCCTCGATCGTGGTATCGGCACGCGGGTGTTCGTCGTGCGCCACGCGCACGCTTTCGCCGCGCTTGCGGCCCGGCGCATCAACCGCGACGATCTCGCCCTCGAAGAATCCGCGCTGCTGGGCCGCAGCGGTGCGCTGCTGGCTGCGCAGCGCAAAGGCATCCTGGTCCTCGCGCGAGATCGCGTAGCGCTCGGCGACATTTTCCGCGGTCTGGCCCATGGTTTCCACGCCGTGCAGCTCGCGCAGGCGCGGGTTGATGAAGCGCCAGCCCATGGTGGTGTCTTCCAGGGTCTGGTCACGCGCGAACGCGGCACCCGGCTTGCCCATCACCAGCGGCGCACGCGACATCGATTCGCCCCCCCCGGCGATGGCCAACCCGAGTTCGCCAGCGGCGATGCCGCGGGCCACCGTGCCGATCGCATCCAGGCCCGAGCCGCACAACCGGTTGACGGTGCTGCCCGGCACGCTGACCGGCAGACCGGCCAACAACAGGCTCATCCGTGCCACGTTGCGGTTGTCCTCGCCGGCCTGGTTGGCACAGCCCAGGTACACCTCTTCGATCAGCGCCGGGTCCAGCTGCGGGTGACGTGCCAGCAGCGCCTTGATCGGAAGCGCGCCCAGGTCGTCGGCACGGATGCCGGACAGCGCACCGGCATAACGGCCGATCGGGGTGCGGATACCATCGACGATATAGGTTTCGTGCAGGCTCATGTCAGGCTCCTTCACGCATCTGCAGCGGCAGGCCGGTCAGCTCGCACAGCTGCGCCAGCGTCACCCCGTCGACCATCTCCAGCACCGTCGCGCCGTCCTTGCCCAGGTCGAACACGGCGACATCGGTATAGACCCGCGAGACGCAGCGCAGCCCGGTCAGCGGGTAGCTGCATTCGGCCACCAGCTTGCTCTGCCCCTGCTTGGTGAGCAGGTCCATCATCACGAAGACCTGCTTGGCGCCAATCGCCAGATCCATCGCACCACCTACCGCCGGAATCGCATCGGCCGCACCGGTGCTCCAGTTGGCCAGGTCGCCCTGCGCCGAGACCTGGAACGCACCGAGCACGCAGATATCCAGGTGGCCGCCGCGCATCATCGCGAACGAATCGGCATGGTGGAAATAGCAGCCACCGGTGAGCAGGGTGACCGGCTGCTTGCCGGCGTTGATCAGGTCCGGGTCCTCATCACCGGCGGCCGGTGCCGGGCCCATGCCCAGCAGCCCGTTCTCCGACTGCAGGAAGATCTCCTTGTCGGCCGGCAGGAAGTTGGCCACCGTGGTCGGCAGACCGATGCCCAGATTCACGTAGGCACCTTCGGGGATGTCCCGCGCAACGCGGGCGGCCATCTGTTCGCGGCTGAGGCGGTTCATGCGCGCGCTCCTGCACCGGTGGACGCGGGAAGTTCGACCACCCGCTGCACGAAGATCCCCGGGGTCACCACCGCCTCGGGATCGAGTTCACCCAGCGGCACCACCGATTCAACCTGGACGATCGCACAGCGCGCGGCCATCGCCATCAGCGGGCCGAAATTGCGCGCGGTCTTGCGGTAGACCAGGTTGCCCCAGCGGTCGCCATGGTGCGCTTTGATCAACGCGAAGTCGGCATGCAGCGGATACTCGAGCACGTAATGGCGGCCGTCGATTTCGCGGGTTTCCTTGCCTTGTGCAAGCTCGGTGCCGTAACCGGTGGGGGTGAAGATCGCGCCCAGCCCCGAGCCGGCCGCATGGATGCGCGCGGCCAGGTTGCCCTGCGGCACCAGCTCCAGCTCGATCTCGCCGGCGCGGTAGGCCGCATCGAAATGCTGCGAATCGGACTGGCGTGGGAACGAACAGATGATGCGACGCACGCGCTTGTGCTGGATCAGTGCGGCCAGCCCGCTGTCGCCGTTGCCGGCGTTGTTGTTGATGATGGTCAGCCCGCGCGCGCCCTGCGCGATCAGGGCATCGATCAGCGCGTCGGGCATGCCGGCGGTACCGAAGCCGCCGATCATCACCGTTGCGCCGTCGTGGATATCGGCCACCGCTGCGTCAGCGCTGGCCACGGTCTTGTCGATCACTGCATTGCTCCTTGCCACGCGCTGCGATGCGCGGCCACCTGCGGGAAGACTCTGGAGGTGACCATGGTGCGCAGCGCACTCCGCACGGTCAATCCGATATTCGGCCACTTGATTCGATAATCGCACATCATCGTCATGCGCCGCGGCGCTCAGGTACGCGTCTGGCCAACGCCGACGCGCAGGCCCAGGCAGGCCCACGCAGCCAGTGCCAGCGGCAGCGCGCACAGCACGTACAGCGCTGCCGGCGACCACCCCGCATCGACGAGCAGGCCAACACTCAGCGGCGAGAGAATCGCGCCGACACGCCCGATGCCGATCGCCCAGCCAAGGCCGGTGGTGCGCACGTCCGCCGCGAACACCACCGGCGCGGCCGCGTACAGCCCGGCCATCGCACCGAACAGCGCTGCGCCGATGACGAACGCGATCGGGAAGGCGATCTCCAGGCGGGTGTTGAAGGCGGCGAACAGCAGCATCGCCAGCATGGCCAGTACCAGGCTGGCTGCGGTCAGCCGCGACAGTGCCCAGCGCGAGGCGAGCCAGCCGAACAGGCTGCCACCCACGATGCCCCCGAGATTGAGCAGCACGCCGCCGGTGATGCCCTGCTGCGCCGAGACGCCGGCCGAGACCAGCAGTTTCGGGGTCCAGCTCAGGACGAAGTAGAACGCGAACATGTGCAGGAAGAAGGCCAGCGCGATCAGTACCGCCACCCGGCGCAGGTCGCCCACGAACAGTGCGGCATAGCCTTTGCGTCCATCGGCACGCACCGGTGCCGGCGGCAGTGCCTGCAGCGCCGGCATGCGCATGCGCACCAGCAACGCATTGAGCCGCGGCAAGGCATCTTTCGGCCGCCGCGCGACCAGGAAGTCCAGCGATTCGGGCAGGCAGGCCAGCACCAGCGGAATGCACAGCAGCGACGCACCGGCGCCGATCAGGAACACGCTGTGCCAGCTGAAATGCTCCAGCATCCACGCCGCCAGCAGGCCGCCGAGGGTGGCCCCGATGGGATACCCGGTGGCCTGCATCGCCACCGCCGTGCTGCGCCATTTAGCGTTGGCATACTCGGCCGTGATCACCCCTACCCCGGCCAGCATGCCGCCGATGCCGATGCCGGTGAACACACGCAGTGCCGCAAGCTGCCAGGCATTGGCGGCCAGCGCCGATGCGGCCATGCCCACCGTCAGGATGACCAGGCAGAGCATGATCATCGGCCGGCGGCCCCAGCGGTCGGCCAGCGGCGCGAGCAGGAACGAGCCCAGTGCCATCCCGACCAGGCCCGCACTGAGCATGATGCCCAGCACCTTGCCCGACAGCCCCCAGTCGGCCGATACGTGCGGCGCGGTGAAGGCCATCACCATCACATCGAAGCCATCGAGCATGTTCAACAGCACGCAGATCGCGATGGCGGTCCACTGGAAGGGGCTCATCCGCTCGAGCACGAGCGGGGAAGCGGAGGCGGCGGCATGGCTCATACAAGGATCCTGCGACAACGTAATGCGGAGGGTGTCCGGCGGGGAGGTCTCAACGACCGGCCTGGCTGGAGGCATGGATGACCTGGAGCACCGACTGCAGCTGGTCGACCTCGACCTGGCCCGGGGCCGAAGGCGTGCCGATCATGCCGAAGGTCAGTGCCTGGCCGAAGGTCTCACCGGCCAGCCGGGAGACCACGCCGGTCCCGCCCATGGACATGGTCAGCAGCGGCTTGCTGCTGCGCTGGCGGACCTGCCAGGTGGCATCCAGCAGGGTGAGCACATCACCCGCGTCGTGCGGCATCACCGCGATCTTGAGCACGTCCGCACCCATCGCATCCTGCCGCAGCAGCCGCGCGATGATTTCCTCGCGGGCGGGCGTGGCGTGGAAGTCGTGGCTGGACATCACCACCTTCACCCCGGCCTTGTGTGCCTGCTCGACCAGGGCCGCGACCCGGGCCGGGTCGCGGAACATCTCCACGTCGATCAACTGGGCGAACTGGCCACGCAGCAGCGTGGTGTACAGCGCGGCATAGTCTGCATCGCTGATCGGCTTGCTTCCGCCTTCGGCCTGGGTGCGGAAGGTGACGATCATCGGCTTGCCGTCCAGCGTGCGCGCGATGCGCTTGCCGAGCGCGACCAGCGCCTTGCCGTCGGTGGCGATGTCCAGGTAATCGATGCGCCATTCGGCCAGGTCGGTGGCCGGGCTGGCCGCGATCGCCGCCGCCTGCTGCAGCGCCAGTTCGGCGGTGGCGCCGGTGATCGGCACGATGGTGCGCGGCGCGCCTTCACCGATGCGCAGCGCACCGACCTGCAACGGCGTCACCGCCGGTGGGGCGGCCTGCGCAACGGATGCCACGCCGCCCAGCACGGCGGCCAACAGATAGGGAGTGAGCACGCGCATCAGAAGGTGACCTTGGTCTGTACACCCAACGCCCAGGCGTTGTCGGTGCGGGTATAGGCGAACGTGCCGGGATTGACGATGTACTGCACGTCCGGGCGGATCATCAGCCAGGGCGTGACCTGGATGCTGTAGGACAGCTCGAACAGTTCTTCTGCCTGGCTGAGCTGGTACAGCGGCGAATCGCCCGGCACGCCCATGCCGACGAGATCGGCGCGGCGCGCATCGACCAGGCGGCGGTTGATGTCCGCACCGACATAGCCCAGCGCGATGCTGTCCTGCGCGCGCGAGCCGATGCCTTGGTAGACACCGCCCAGCGCATACCAGCGCCTGATCTGCGCGGTATCGGTGTCGGACACCATGTACTGCGCGAACGCGGTCAGCCCGCGCTGCGGATCCCCTGCTTCGCGGGTCAGGCGCTGCTCGGCCAGCACGTAGGCACCGTGGCGCCCCGTGGTCGGCGAGGTATCCAGGCCACGCTGGTTGACCCGTGAGGTGTCGTAGTAGCCACCGAACTTGTACACGCCCGGATGGGCGCCGCCCTTGTCCGGCGTCCAGGTCACCTCCACCGGGAACAGCGAGCCGGTGGTACCCGAGACGAACGGACGGAAGGCATTGCGTTCGATGTTGCCGCCCAGATTGGGGTTGACCTGGAACCACCCGGTGCGCACGTTCAGCGCCGGGCTGACCTGCTGGGCCACTTCACCCCCCCAGCGCGCCGTGGGGTAGTTGTACCAGCCGCTGTTGCCGGACATCGCCAGCGGATGCGCACAGAACGCCGCATTGACGAAGTGGGTCAGCAGGCTGTGCAGGCCGAACTGGTTGCCCATCGCGTAGTAGCCCAGCTTGAAATACGACTGGCCGGCGTTGAAGGTCTGGTCGTAGCTGGCTTCGGTGAGGCGGGTGTACTGGCCACCGTAGGCCTCCTGGATCGGGAAGCGGTTGCCGACCAGATCGGCCGAGGTGCTGTTGCCGCGACGGTCGTTGAGGGTGACGTGGAACGCGCCGCCGCTCCAGCCGGCCAGTGTGCCCATGTCCAGATCCACGCCCACGCGCACCTGCTGGGCATAGCGCGCGCCGGTTCGGCCATAACCGCCGTCGACCACGCCCATCGCCTCGCCGACATAGTCGCCGCGGAAGCGGATGCCACGTTCGTCCAGCGCGGTGCGGGTGCCACCCCAATCGCCGGTGAGGGTGGCGCCGTCGTAGCGGTTGGCGGACTGTGCGGCGGCCAACGCCGGGCACAGCAGCGCCGTGGCGACCAGCGTGGATAGAGAGGTTCGGATCAGAGCAGCCATGGGTGTGTCTCGAAGAGGGAGTCAGCGCAGCGACAGCGGCGCGCTGAGGGGCGAGGTCGCGCCCAGCGCGGAAGTCGCGGTGGCGGTCACGGTGGCGATCTCGGCCGTCTCGCCGGTGGTCGGCAGCGCCAGCGTGAAGCGGCCCTGCCCCTGTGCATCGGTGATCGCCTCGACGTTGCCGAGCAGGCGTTCGGCTTCGCGACCGTGCGCGGCGCGGTTGCCGAAGAGCTCCAGCTGATAGCGCTGCGCTGGCATGCCCTGGAAGACCCCCTGCACCGTGCGCGCGGCACCCTTGCCGTGCACGGCCTGCAGCGTCGGGGCGGCCTGGCCGAGATTGGGGGCCGGTTGGCACTCGGCCTGCCCCGGCGCGGTGCAGATACGCGCACGCTTGGCCGGATCGTTGTCCACCCCGCGCCCGCGCGAACCGATGAAGCTGGCGTGCTCCAGCCCCGGCACCCCGAACACGATGGCGCCGCGCGGCTGGTCCTTGACGCACGCACCACCGGCTTCACAACGCTCGATCTTCAGCCCGTTATCGAAGATACGGTTGGCGCTGAAGCGATTCGGTGCGCTGACCGGTTGCGGCCGCACCGCGATGCCGATGCCATTGCCGGTGATGGTGTTGCCGTCCACCACGTTCCCGCTGCCGGTGATGCTCAGGCCGATCGAATTGCCGGTGAAGGTATTGGCCGCGATGTAGTTGCGGTTGCCCCAGTTGATCTGCAGGCCGTCGGAATAATCGACGAAGCGGTTGCGCACCACCGTGTTGTCATTGCCCCACAGGATCTCGATGCCCTGCGACGGTTCGGGATTGGCGGCGGTGGACTGGAACAGGTTGTCGGCCACCAGGTTCCAGGCTGCACCGCGGGTCAGCTCCAGCCCATCGCCGTTGTCCACGAACTGGTTGCGCACGATCCGGTTGTGCACCGTGGTGGTGGCGGTGGACTGGCCCTTGCCGTCGTCGCCGGTGAGCATGATGCCGGCGCCGCCCTTGTTGGCGACGATGCGGTTGTCGTGGATCTCGCTGTGGCTGCTGCGGTTGATCAGCACCCCGATGCAGAAATTGCGGATCTCCAGCCCGGTCAGTTCGACGCCGCGGGTATCACGAAGCACCAGTCCCGGCAGCGTGGTGGTACGCACGTTGGTGCCGGACTGGCCCGGTTCGGTCCCCGGGCAGGCATCGGTGCCGCTGCCGGTGACATAGGACGAGCCGTCGATGGCGACGTACTGCCCATCGCGTGCCCACGGCGTGCCGACGATCTGCACCGGCCCGACGATCTCCGGCAGCGGCGTGGCCGGACGGATCACGTACGGCGCATTGCCCACCGCGGCAATCTCGATCCGGTAGCGCCCCGGCGCCTGGTTGGCGGTGCTGATCGCCCAGCGCAACGAGCCCGGGTTGGCATCATCGGCATAGCGCTCCACCTTCAGCACCTCAAGCGCCGTGCGCGCAGGCTCGGCCTGGAAGGCCTGTGCCAGCGACGGCAGCACGGCAAGCAGGGACAGGGAAACAGCAGACAGACGGCAACGCATGCGCATACTCCGCACAGGGAAAGGAACTCCGGCGGTCTTCCCCTGCACCTGGCTTCAGTACCGGTTCGGTACTGCCCTCGCCCGCCAGAGGTGGATCGCTTGGAACGGGATTGAAAGTAGGTTTATCGCACTGCACCATTCAAGTGCGTTTATCGACTATGTGTGCGATTATCGAACATCGCCCGTACGACCATTGTCGTAGACGCAGGCTCGGCGACGCGCACGGCCCAGCATCAGCCAGGCGGCATCAAGGCAGAATTCACGGGTGGAAACGTCCGATGGCGGGCAGCAACCAGGGCATCGCCCGCACTGCGCTATGAGCTGCAGGACAGCATCGAGCAGCCGGCCTTCTCACGGGCCCACTCGGGCCGCTTGCCCGCGAAGTGCTCCCGCCCGGGCTGTACCTCATACGGGCGTCGCAACACCTCCAGCAGCGTGTGCACACCGCTCGGATCGCCCTGCTCGGCCTGCTCGATCGCTTCCTGGGCCAGCCAGTTGCGCAGCACGTACACCGGGTTGGCGCGGCCCATCTGCTGCTCCCGCGCCTGCGCGCTCAGCCCATCGGCGCGCAGCCGCGCCGCGTACTGCTGCAGCCACGCCTGCAATGACGGCAGCACCGCTTCCCGGCGTGCCGGGCTGTAGAACGCGTCTTCCAGCACCGCCACCGACGGCGCGGCGGGATCGAGATCCATCAGGCCACGGAAGGCGATGGTCATGTCCATCTCCCCCTCGTGCAGGATCTCCAGCCACGCGCCCATCAGCGCCACATCGTCATCGCGGCAGGTGTCCAGGCCCAGCTTGGCGGCGATGTCGGCGCGCTCGCATTCGGCGTGCACCTGCTGGAAACGCGCCAGCCCGTCATGCAGCGGGGTGACATCCTCGAACAGCGGTGCCAATGCCTGCGCGAGCCGGGTGAGATTCCAGTACGCCACCTGCGGCTGCGTGCCGAAGCGATACCGCCGGCCCTGCGCATCGGTGGTGTTGGGGGTCCACTCCGGATCGTAGTCCTCTACCCAGCCATACGGGCCGTAATCGATGGTGAGACCCAGAATCGACAGGTTGTCGGTGTTCATCACGCCGTGCACGAACCCTACGCGCATCCAGTGCGCGACCAGGACGGCGGTGCGTTCGCAGATCTCGGCGAACCAGCGTGCATGGCGCGCCTGGCCGGCGTCGGCCAGCGCAGGGAAATCACGCGCGATGCAGACATCGGCCAGTTGCCGCAACAACGGGGTGTCGCCGCGCGAGGCCGGCAGTTCGAACGTGCCGAAACGGATGAAGGACGGCGCGACGCGGCAGACGATCGCGCCGGGTTCGGCCTGCGGATGACCGTCATAGAACATGTCACGCACGACCGCATCGCCGGTGCCGACCAGGCTTAACGCGCGCGTGGTCGGCACGCCGAGGTGATGCATCGCCTCGCTGCACAGGAACTCGCGGATCGACGAGCGCAGCACCGCACGCCCATCGGCACCGCGCGAGTAAGGCGTGCGCCCGGCGCCCTTCAACTGCAGTTCCCAGTGCGCCCCTTCCGGGGTGAGCAGTTCGCCCAGCGAGATCGCACGGCCATCGCCGAGCTGCCCCGCCCAGTGGCCGAACTGATGCCCACCGTAGTTGGCCGCCCACGGTGCCATCCCGGCATATAGCGCATTGCCGCCGAACACCCGTGCGAAGTCCTCGCTCTGGATCAGGTCCTCGCCCATGCCCAGCAGCGCGGCCACGTCCGGCGAGTACGCCAGCAGCTGTGGGGCGGCGACCGGGGTCGGCATCACCGAGGACCACGCGGCCTGGCGCACCTCGCGCACGCGCGGGCCGGTTTCCGGATCGCCGGGCAGGTCACGGATGAAGCGGTTATCGAAACGCAGGGGCTGGGTGCTCATCCGCATGAAATGGGGGCAGCCGGGCTGCCCCGCAAGCTCAGCGTGAACCGCCGCCGAGGTTCAACGGACCGCCTCGCTCCACTGCACGCTGGTAGGCCGGGCGCTGTTCGATCCGGGTCAGGTAGGACTGCAGCCGCGGATAGGCGGCCATATCGCCCCCTCTCGCGGCGGCGGCCTGGATCGGGAAACTCATCTGGATGTCCGCTGCGGTGAAGCGCTCACCGGCAAACCACGGCGACTGGCCCAGCTCGCGCTCCATCCAGTCCATGTGCAGCTTCACCTGCGGCCCCACGAACCCCTTCAGCGCCTTGTCGGCGATGGAGCGTGCGATCGGCTTGGCGAAGAACGGCATCGGCGCATTGCGCAGCCGCGAAAACACCAGCGTCATCACCAGCGGCGGCATCGCCGAGCCTTCGGCGTAGTGCAGCCAGTAGCGATAACGCACGCGTTCGGGCGCCTGGGCCGGCATCGGCTCGGGCGAGAGCTGGCGGCCGCTGTCATAGCGGTCGGCCAGGTATTCCAGGATCGCGCCGGATTCAGCCAATACCAGTGCATCGTCCTGCAGCACCGGGGACTTGCCCAGCGGGTGCACGTCACGCAGCGCCTGCGGTGCCAGCCAGGTCTTGGGATCGCGCTGGTAGTTGACCACCTGATACGGCAGGCCCAGCTCTTCAAGCATCCACAGCACGCGCAGCGAGCGCGAGTGGTCCAGATGGTGCACCTTGATCATCGACGGTTCCGCAGGGGCAAAGCGGCATCGTAACCGGGTGGCTGACACGGTGACGTCTTCAACCTGCGCCGCGTCGACCAGGGCCAGGCATCGCCCAATAAAAAACGCCGGAAGCTTTCGCTTCCGGCGTTCAAGGCGACCTTACGGTTGCGGGGGGTCGATTAGACCGCCTGCACCTGGTCAGCCTGCATACCCTTCTGGCCCTGCACGGCGACGAAGGTCACCTTCTGGCCTTCCTGCAGCGACTTGAAGCCGGTGCCCTGGATCGCGCGGAAATGCACGAAGAGGTCCGGGCCGCTTTCCGGGGTGATGAAGCCGAAGCCCTTGGCGTCGTTGAACCACTTCACGGTGCCCTGCTGACGATCAGACATGTACTAACTCCTGAAACAATAGTTGAAATAATCGCGGCCGCCGCGTATCGGAGCCGAGACTGAGTTGCAGGCGTTGGTAAAGCGGATCGATGAGCAGATCGTGAGATCAACTGCACCAGGCCACGATTCACGGTGACCCTAGCAAACACAGTGTGGGTGACGATACTCGTGTTTTACCGAAAAAGCGATAGCTGGTTTATTCAGCCATCCTCCCCCTCCCGCCTGACAGGACAAGGGGTCGGGCGATCCTACACGAAACCGGAGCCCCTATTCAGATTTTTCCTACCTTAAGATCAGCCAAATGACCGATGCCCCGACCCCTAAAGTTCATATCTGGGTGGACGCCGATGCCTGCCCGGCCGTCATCAAGGAGATCCTGTTCCGCGCCGCCGAGCGGGCCAGGATCGAAATGACCCTGGTCGCGAACCACTGGCTGCGCACTCCCCCGTCCCGTTTCATCCGATCGGTACAGGTGCCGCCAGGCCTGGATGTGGCTGACAGCGTGATCGTCGAGCGGGTCCAGCCGGGCGACCTGGTCGTCACGCAGGACATCCCCTTGGCCGCCCTTGTCTTGGATAAAAAGGCCGTCGCGCTCAACCCGCGTGGCGAGCTGTACACGCCCGACAACATGGCCGAGCGGCTGTCGATGCGCAATTTCATGGAGGAACTGCGCGGCTCGGGCATCCAGACCGGCGGGCCGGCGCCCCTGCACGCGCGCGACAAACAGGCCTTCGCCGCGCAGCTGGATCGTTGGCTGGCCAAGCGTTCAGTGTGATGAACCGCCAACTGGATGAAGGTCCGACGTGGCCCAGGGCCGGTAGCGGTAGTGCCGGCCGCTGGCCGGCTCCTCCTCAACACCTGCTGACGACAGGATCTACCCATGGACCCTGGCAGCCGGCCAGCGGCCGGCCCTACAGGTGGAGCGACAGCCCGCTGGAGAACGTGCGCCGCTCTCCGGTGAACGGGTCATCGAACGCCAATTCCTTGGCCAGCAACTGCAGCGGCACCCCCGCCGGCGCATCCGCGAGCAGCTCCGGGTACAGATCGTCCCCGAGGATCGGCGCGCCCAGCCCCGCCATGTGCACGCGCAACTGGTGCTTGCGGCCACTCACCGGGTGCAGCCGGTAGCGCCAGACCGGCCCGGTGCGCTCGATCACCTCGATGCGGGTCCGGGCATTGGGCTCACCGGGCACCTCGGCCATGCGGAAGAACGGCTCGCCCGGGAGCAGACGGGTATGGCGCTCCAGCGGGAACGCCAGGCTGGGCAGTGCGGGCGCCAAGGCTTCGTAAGCCTTCTCGATACGGCGTTCGCGGAACAGGCGCTGGTAGGCGTCGCGGCTCGCTGGCCGGGTCGAGAACAGCACCAGCCCGGCGGTCAAGCGGTCCAGGCGGTGCAGCGGCACCAGGTCCGGGTTGCCGGTGCGCGCCACCAGCCGCGCCAGCAGGGTCTCGCGCACGTAGCCGCCCGCCGGGGTGACCGGCAGGAAGTGCGGCTTGTCGGCCACCAGCAGCTCCGCGTCCTGATGGACGATGGCCTCGGCGAAGGGAATCACCGGCTCATCCGCAACTTCACGGAAGTAGACGATCTCCAGCCCGACCTGCCAGGGATGATCCGGAGCGAGCGCCCTGCCCTGCGCATCCTGCACGCGCCCACGGGCGAAGCGGCCCACCCACTGCGCGCGGTCGATGCGCGGGAAGCGCGCACACAGCCCGTCCAGCAGGCTCGGCCAGTCGCCGGGGGGCAACTGCAGGCGACTGGGCGCGGGGGTGGCAAGGATCGGATCGGACGGACTCATGGCGAACCATTATCATGGCGCTCTTTGTTTCAGGTATCCCCATGGCCCTCACCGCCACCATCCGCAAGGCCGAACTGCAGATCAGCGACATGGACCGCGGCTACTACGCCAGCCATACGCTGACGCTGGCCCAGCATCCGTCCGAAACCGACGACCGCCTGATGGTGCGCCTGCTCACCTTCGCGCTGAACGCCGACGACCGGCTGGAATTCGGCCGCGGCCTGAGCGTGGATGACGAACCGGACCTGTGGCGCCGCGATTACACCGGCGACATCGAACTGTGGATCGAACTGGGCCAGCCGGACGAGTCGCGCCTGCGCAAGGCCGCCGGCCGCGCGCGCGCGGTGCAGCTGGTCACCTACGGAGGCCGCGCCGCCGACATCTGGTGGGACCGCAACGCTTCCGCGCTGAAGAAGCTCGCCACGCTGGAGGTGATGGACCTCCCGGGCGAGTTCGTCACCGAATGGGGCGCGCAGATCGAACGCACGATGCAGTGGGACGTGCAGATCCAGGACGGCGAAGTGCAGTTGACCTCCGACAAGGCCCAGCTCAGCGTCATCCCCACCTGGCGCAAGCAGAAGCCGCAGGCCTGAGCGCGCTGAGATGTCCGTGATCCGATGCGATGTACTGGTGATCGGCGCCGGCGCGGCCGGGCTGATGTGTGCGATGACCGCTGGCAGACGCGGGCGCATGGTGCAGGTGATCGACCATGCCAACAAGGTCGGCAAGAAGATCCTGATGTCCGGCGGCGGGCGCTGCAACTTCACCAACACCGGCACCACGGCCGCCAACTTCCTGTCGGCCAATCCGCACTTCTGCAAATCCGCGCTGGCCCGTTATACCCCCTGGCACTTCATCGAGATGGTGGAGCGGCACGGCATCGCATATCACGAAAAAGAACTGGGCCAGCTGTTCTGCGACATCTCCTCCAAGCAGATCGTGAAGATGCTGGTGGACGAATGCCAGGCCGCCGGGGTGCAGATCCGCACCGACTGCGGGGTGCAGAAGGTCGAGCGCGGCGCGGACGGTTTCCACGTACACACCGCGCAGGGTCACTTCCACGCCGCCTCGCTGGTGGTCGCCACCGGTGGCTTGTCGATCCCGAGCATGGGCGCCACCGGCTTCGGCTATGAGCTGGCCCGCCAGTTTGGCCACGAGGTTCTGCCGACCCGGGCCGGGCTGGTGCCGCTGACCTTGAGCGGCAAGCACCAGGAGCGCTTCAACGAGCTCAGCGGCGTCGCCCTGCCGATCGAGGCACGCTGCAACGGGGTCGAGTTCCGCAATTCCATGCTGATCACCCACCGCGGCATCAGCGGCCCGGCGATCCTGCAGATCTCTTCGTACTGGCAGCCCGGCGATGAGCTGCGGCTGGACCTGCTGCCGGGCCAGGACGCGCTGGGCTGGCTGCGCCGGATGAAGGCCGAGCGCGGCGCCGCCGAGCTGCGCACGGTGCTGTCCGAGGTGCTGCCGCGGCGGCTCGCGCTGCGCCTGTGCGAGCACTGGCTGCCGGACCGGCTGGTGCGCCAGATCGATGAGCCGCAGCTGCGCGAGGCGGCCGATCTGCTGCAGAATTTCCCGCTGGTGGCCAGTGGCACCGAGGGCTACCGTACCGCCGAGGTGACGCTGGGCGGGGTCGACACCCGCAAGGTGTCCTCCAGTACCTTTGAATCGCAACTGGTTCCCAGCCTGCACTTCATCGGGGAGGTGCTGGACGTGACCGGCTGGCTGGGGGGCTACAACTTCCAGTGGGCCTGGGCCTGTGGCCATGCCGCGGGCAGCGTGGCCTGAGCCGGGACCCGCGTTCCGTGATCGGCTACGGTTTGCCGCATGGACGTAGTCACACGCATCGTGTATCAAGTTTGCAGTCCGGGGAGTACTGAATGCAGAACGCGAATGACATGACGGTCCGCCTGCTGATCGTGGACGACAGCGGCGAGAACGCCGAGACCATCGTCAGCACGCTGCGCAACAGCGGCATCGCGGTGCGCCCGACGCGCCCGCAGCACAGCGAGGAACTGGCCCACGTCCTGGGCACCCAGCCGATCGACCTGGTACTGGTCGCTGCCGCCCAGAGCATCCCGCTGCTGCAGGTCACCCAGCAGATCGCGGCCAGTGGCAAGGACATCCCCATGATCCTGCTGGCCGAGTCGATCAATGAAAACGAGTGGGTCGAGGCCGGTGCCAACGGCATCCGCGCCATCGCCCTGCGCCACCGCCCCGAGCACCTGCTGGCGGTGGTGCGCAATGAATGGACCGATCTGCACGCGCGCCGCGGGCTGCGCCGGATCGAGGCCCAGATGCGCGAGACCGAGCGCCGCTGCGACGCGCTGATCTCCTCCTCGCGCGACCCGATCGCCTATGTCCATGAAGGCATGCACATCCGCGCCAACGAGGCCTACCTGGAGATGTTCGGCTACGAGACCTTCGAGGATGTGGAGGGCATCTCGCTGCTGGACATGGTCGCCCCGCAGCACGTGGACGGCTTCAAGCAGCTGCTCAAGTCGATGAGCAAGGGCGATGCACCGCCGCCGCAGTACCAGGTGGACGCACGCAACCAGGACGGGGCGGTGTTCCCGGCCACGATGGAGTTCACCCAGGCCAGCTACGAAGGCGAATCCTGCCTGCAGGTGGTGTTCCGCCGCCGCATGGAGTTCGACCCGGAGCTGGCGCGCGAGGTCGAGGACCTGCGCCAGCGCGACCAGGTCACCGGCCTGCTCAACCGACCGACCTTCATGCTGCATGTCGAAAATGCCGTGGCCCAGGCCGGCCGCAGCGAGGGCCGGTTCGGCCTGCTGCTGGTCGAGCCCGACCACTATGCGCGCCTGCTGCCGGAGATCGGGCTGGACTCGGCCGACGCGCTGATCGGCGCCCTCGCCCGCGTGCTGGCCCAATCCGTTGGCGACGCTGCCCAGGTGGCCCGCTTCGGTGAACACAGCTTCGCCGTGCTGACCGAAGCACCCTACGCGCAGACCGTCGCCTTGGCCGACCAGATCCGGGCCGCCTTCGCCGCGCAGGTGTTCAGCATCGGCGAGCGCTCGGCCACGGTCACCGTCAGCGTCGGCGGCGTGCAGGTCGGCGAAAAGATCGCCAGCATCGGCCAGGTGCTGGCCCGCGCCACCGAGTGCACGCAGGCAGCCCTGGAACTGGGCAACACCACCCGGGTGTTCGACCCGGCGGCAGTGGACCGCGTGGAAGAAGAGCGCATCCAGCACTGGGTCGCACGCATCCGCCAGGCGCTGGACGGCGATGGCTTCCAGCTGCATTACCAGCCGGTGCTCAACCTGCAGGGCGAAGCGCTGGAGTTGTACGAGGCCTACCTGCGCCTGGAGCACAACGGCGAGCTGCTCAGCCCGACCGCGTTCCTGGGCATCGCCGAGGAACACGGCCTGCTGGCCGACATCAACCGCTGGGTGGTCACCCACGCGATCGGCATGCTCGCCGCACGCAGGCGCGAGGGCCACGTCACCCACCTGATGGTCAAGATCACCCCGGAGTCGTTCAACGACCCGCAGATGATCGTCACCCTGCGCCGCGAGCTGCAGGCCCAGGGCGTGCCGGGCGAACAGCTGTGGCTGCATGCCCCGGAGGCAAAGGTATTCACCCACCTGCGCAATGCGCAGCAGTTCCTGGCGGCGATCGCGCCGCTCGGCTGCCGGATCGGCCTGGAGCAGTTCGGCTCGGGGCTGGACTCGTTCCAGCTGCTGGCCCATTTCCAGCCGCAGTTCCTCAAGCTGGACCGCGACTTCACCTGCGACCTCGCCAGCACCCGCGAACACAGCGGGAAGATCAGCGAGATCACCGCGCGGGCGCAGGCCGCCAACATCCGCACCATCGCCGAGTTCGTCGCCGATGCCAACTCGATGAGCCTGCTTTTCAGTGCCGGGGTGGACTACGTGCAGGGCGACTTCGTCGGCCCGGCCGGCCCGGTGATGGATTTCGATTTCAGCTGATTGGGAGCGTCACGACCAACGGTCGTGACCTACCCTCTTCCGCGCATCAATGGGCGCAGCGCGCGGGCATCATTGGGCCCACCGCACGTGCATCGATGGGGTCACCGCGCGTGCATCTGTGGCCGCGCGGGTAGATGCCGACCGTTGGTCGGCATCATTCCTTCCGGTCAGGCCATCTCGACCAGGTTCGGGATCTTCACATCGGTCGCGACGTCGGCGTCGTAATCCACGCCTTCCACACCGAACCCGAACAGACGCAGGAAATCGGCCTTGTAGCCGGCCAGATCGCTGATCTCGTAGAGGTTCTCGTTGGTCACCTGCGGCCACAGCGCGACCACTTCGCCCTGCACCTCCGGCGCCATTTCCTTGTAGTCCGCGCGCAGACGGCCGGCGTCATCGATCAACTCGACCTTGCGGCCGCCATCGGTGACCAGGTCGTGGCGCAGGCGCTCGGTCGCGGTGCCCGCGTCCTTGCCGCCATAGAGGATGTCGTACAGGGTATCGAGCTGTTCGATGCAGCCCTCGTGGGTGCCCTTGGCCTTCATCACCTTGAACAGCAGCGACAGGTACAGCGGCATGGTCGGGATCGCCGAGCTGGCCTGGGTGACCACGGCCTTGAGCACCGATACGCGCGCATCGCCACCGATCGGTGCCAGCTTCTGACGCAGGCCGACGACCTTCTCGTCCAGATCCTTCTTGGCCGCGCCGATGGAACCGTTCCAGTAGATCGCCTGGGTGATTTCCTCACCGACGTAGGTGAAGGCCGTGGTGGTCGCGCCTTCGGCCAGCACACCGGCCTCGAGCAGCGCATCGATCCACATCTGCCAGTCTTCGCCGCCCATGACGGCGACGGTACCGGCGATCTCTTCCGGCGTGGCCGGCTCGATCGTGGTTTCGGTGATCACTTCCTTGTCGGTATCCAGGCCGCGCAGCGTGATCGGTGCGCCGATCGGCTTGAGCGTGGAGCTGATCACTTCACCGGTCCTGGGATGCTTGCGGCGCGGCGCGGCCAGGCTGTACACCACCTGGTCGACCTGGCCGAGATCCTGCTTGATCAGCTCGATGACCTTGGCCTTGACCTCGTCGGAGAAGGCATCGCCGTTGACGCTCTTGGCGTACAGACCGGCCTGCTCGGCGTACTTGTGGAACGCGGCGGTGTTGTACCAGCCGGCGGTGCCGGGCTTGGTCTCGGTGCCCGGGCGCTCGAAGAACACACCCAGCGTGGCAGCATCACTGCCGAACGCTGCCGTGATGCGCGCAGCCAGGCCGTAGCCGGTGGAGGCACCGAGCACCAGCACCTTCTTCGGGCCGTTGGTGATCTTCGGCTTGGACTGGATGTACTCGATCTGCTGCTTGACGGCCGCATCGCAGCCGACGGGATGGGTGGTGACGCAGATGAAGCCGCGCACACGCGGTTTGATGACCATGTAAACCTCGAGGGGACTGGCGCAGGGCGGACCGGCGCGATGAAAAGGGAGGTCGCGCGCCACCTGGGCGGCTGCGCGGAACGCAAGGGATCGTAGTGCGCAGCGCCGCTGAGTACAACCGACGGGGGTGTATGTTCCTCGTGGCCTGGGACCGGTGAGGGCAGGTCGGGACGCGCCGTGAATCCGTCCGTGGAGGCTCGACACCCGCATCCATGCGGGTGACGGTCCCGCCCTGCCCTCACCGGCCCCTGCCCGACACAGGGTCGCTGCGGACGTAGAGCAGCCACGCATGGCGTGGCTCTTATCTCTTG